>JAEXTI010000225.1 GCA_023406965.1 Chloroflexota bacterium | reverse complement strand
CTCAAAAAGCCATCCTGGTAGCCGCCAATCAGATCGTCATTGAACAGGGTGTGGAACATATGACCCTGGAACAGGTCGCCGCCCAGGCTGGAATCAGCAAGGGAGGACTGCTGTATCACTACCCTTCTAAAGAAGCGCTCATCAAAGGCATGATCACCCATTACCTGGAACGTTTCACCGAAGACTTCGGTCAGGCAGCCGGCCAGCAGGGCGAAGTCGCCGGCCGCTGGAATCGCTCCTACCTCACCACTACTTTCGCCGACAATCAACGCGTCCCGCGCATGAGCTCAGGCCTGCTGGCAGCCGCGGCCACCAACCCCGGTTTGTTGGCCCCCTTACAGGAAAAGTTCCGTGAGTGGAACTCACTGCTGGAGCAAGACGGCGTCGACCCGACCACCGCCGCCATTGTCCACCTGGTAGCAGACGGCCTCTGGTTGGTGGAACTTTTCGGCCTGGCAGCCCCAGATGAAGAGATGAAAAGCAAAGTTCTTCATGCAATGGATGAACTGATCCAACGTGCAGCCAAGTCGTCAACTTGAAAACCGAGGCCTGTCGCCCCTGTCTAGCCTGAAAAACGAGCCGCAGAAGCGGCTTTTTCTTTTAACCTACCCGACTGACCTATCTTGGGATAGGGGACAGACGCCAGGTTGAAGCATACACTAGAGACGAAATTAGACAACAAGATTAAGGAAACCTTTTATGAAACTCTTTTATTTGCTCCTGATTGCTATCGCCCTGTTCCTGATCGTCTTCGTGCTTTGGCGGCTGATCTCAAATCGCAAATCCCTTCCCTGCCCATCTTGGCTGGGCTGGATGGTGGAAATGGATAATCCCTTTACCAAGACGAATCGCGCCAGTGTCATCATTGATCTGCTGAAGTTGCAGCCCGGTATGAAGGTACTGGACGCAGGCTGTGGTCCCGGGCGGCTGTCCATCCCCGCGGCGCAAGCCGTCGGCCCGCAAGGCGTGCTAACCGCTTTAGACCTCCAACAGGGCATGTTGGCTAAAGTGGAAGAAAAGGCACGTGCAGCCGGCCTCACCAACATCTGCTTCGTGCAGGCCGGACTGGGCGAAGGAATATTGGAAAAAGAGGCCTACGACCGCGCGATGCTCATCACGGTACTTGGTGAAATACCCGACCAGGAAGCAGCCCTGAAAGAAATTTTCACCTCCCTCAAGCCAGGCGGAATTCTCTCGGTGACCGAAGTCATCTTTGACCCTCACTTCCAAAGCCGCGAATCGGTCCAACGGCTAGCCAACAGAGTTGGCTTCCGTGAAGTGGGCTTCTTTGGCAAGCGACTGGCTTACACGATGCATTTTGAAAAGCTTAGCAATTGAAACAACCTGAGGTAACCGATGTATTACAGAGCCATTCTTAACGATATACGCAAAAGCAAAGCAATCGCCTTCACAACAATGCTGTTTGTGGCAGCCGCAGCCATGCTGATCTCCCTGGCAGCCATCCTGGTTGTCAACCTCTTGGGAGCAATCGACACTTTGATGACTCAGGCCAAGACTCCACATTTTATGCAAATGCACGCGGGCAACCTGGACCTGGTAGAGCTACAGACATTTGCCGCGCAGAACGAAAACGTGGCTGAGTTCCAGGTGCTGGAATTCCTCAACATGGATGGCGGTCAGATCATTTTCACGGGTGGTTCTCTGGCAGATAGTGTCCAGGACAACGGAATAACAATCCAGAGCGAGAAATTCGATTTCCTTCTCGATCTGGATGGAAAAGTCATCACCGTCTCCGATGGCGAAATCTACGCGCCTATTACCTATATGCAGGATGGCAGCGCAAAGGTCGGCGAAAAAGTCGTCGTGGCTGGAAATGAACTTCGTATCGCCGGATTTTTGCGTGATTCCCAGATGAACTCCCTACTCTCCTCATCCAAACGCTTTTTGGTCAGCCCAAACGACTTTGCTGCCATCAAGGCGTCCGGCAGCATGGAATACCTGATTGAATTCAGACTTAACGACCTGACTGCGCTGGGTGCATTTGAGACTGCCTATGCTGGCGCCGGGCTGGATGCGAATGGTCCCACCCTCACCTATCCGCTTTTCAGAATGATCAATGCCATTGCCGACGGGATGATGGTCGCTGTGATCCTCCTGGTCAGCGCGCTAGTGACTGCTATCGCGTTCCTCTGCATCCGCTTCACCCTACTGGCAAAGATCGAGGACGACTACCGCGAAATTGGCGCAATGAAAGCCATCGGGCTGCGCGTTTCCGACATCAAGAAAATCTATCTGGCAAAATACACCGCCATTGCGACAGTCGGCAGCATTCTCGGGTTCGCGCTCTCGTTTGTCTTTCGGGATATCCTGCTCGAAAATATCCGCCTGTATATGGGCGAAAGCAAAAATGCCGCCCTGGCTCCGCTGCTGGGAAACATCGGCGTACTGATCCTGTTTGTTGCTGTGGTGACATATGTGAACCAACTGCTGCAGCGATTCCAGAAAATCTCCCCGGCAGAAGCGATCCGTTTTGGCATTGCCCAGGAGAAATCGACCGGGCTGAGCCATTTCCATCTGAGCCAAAACCGGCTGCTGAGCACAAACATTTATCTCGGCATCAAAGACGTCCTCACCCGCAAGAAGCTCTACGCCACTATGCTGGCAGTGCTGGTGTTGTCAGCTTTCATTATCACCGTTCCGCAGAACTTGCACAACACCATTTCATCCAAGAGCTTCATTTCTTATATGGGCATCGGCGATACTGACCTGCGGATCGATATTCAACAGACCGATCAGATCGCGGAAAAATCGTCAGACATTGCTCTGGCGATGGAACAAGATAAAAATATTTCCAATTATGTCGTACTGACCACGAAGACCTTCCGGGTGAAACAGACCGGCGACTCGGAAAGACGCATCTCCGTCGAACTGGGAGACCATACAGTCTTCCCCATCCGCTATTCCGAAGGGCGTGCACCCGCCAATGGCGATGAAATTGCGCTCTCGGTGCAGAATGCCGAGGAGATGGGTAAAAAAATCGGAGACACCATCATCTTGATCGTTTCCGGAAGCGAGAAAACCCTATCTGTCTGCGGAATTTATTCCGACGTGACCAACGGCGGTAAGACCGCCAAGGCGGCCTTCAACGACTATTCAGCCGATATCATGTGGAGCGTCATCGGAGCAGAACTGACAGATAAATCCCTGGTCAAAAAAGTGACCGGCGATTACTCGAACCGGTTCAACTACGCCAAAGTATCAGGGATTGATGAATACATCGCGCAAACCTTCGGCGGCACCATCCGGTCCGTTGGAGCAGCCTCTGTGGGCGCCGTTGCTGTTGCCATGCTGATTGCAGCATTGATCACGCTCTTGTTCGTGAGAATGCTGGTGGTGAAAGATCGTTACTCCATCGCCCTGATGAAAGCCTTCGGCTTTACAAACACCGACATTGCCTGGCAATACGTTTCCCGCTCCGTGTTCGTCCTGCTGGCCGGAATTCTGCTCGGTACGCTGCTGGCCAACACAATCGGCGAATCGCTGGCAGGAGCGGTAATTGCCTCGTTTGGCGCCGCATCCTTCAAGTTTTCCATCAATCCATTATTTGCCTATTTCCTCAGCCCGCTGACGATGGCCTGTGCAGTACTTGCAGCCACCTTCTTTGGCACCCTGGACGCAGGCAAAATTAATATTTCAAACAACATAAAGGAATAAATAACATGAATACCCTTATTGCCAGTAATAACATCACCAAATCTTACGGGTTGGGCGATGAGAAACGCCACATTCTGGACGGCGTGTCAGTGGGTATCCACCAGGGTGAGTTTGTTGCGGTGATGGGCCCTTCCGGTTCAGGAAAATCCACACTCATGTTCGCCTTGAGCGGCATGGACCGAGTGGACGATGGGAAAGTCACTTTTGATGGGGTAGAAATATCTCAGCTTAAAGAAAACGAACTGGCCGATCTACGCCGCACAAAAATGGGTTTCATCTTTCAACAGCCCACTTTATTGAAGAACCTGAACATCCTCGACAACATCATCCTGCCCGCAATGCGCAATGACAGCAAGAATGCCGCGAAGATCACCGAGAAAGCCAAGAAGCTAATGCACCAGACGGGAATCGCCGGGCTGGAGAAACGTGACATTACCCAGGCTTCGGGAGGGCAACTCCAACGCGTCGGGATCTGCCGTGCGCTAATGAACGAACCAAAAATCATTTTCGGCGACGAACCGACCGGCGCCTTGAACTCGACATCTGCCAGTGAAATCATGGATCTGCTGGGCGATATTCATCAGACCGGCACGACCATCCTATTGGTGACCCATGATGTCAAAGTAGCCGCCAAAGCCGAACGAGTGCTATATCTTCTGGACGGAAAAATCACCGGAGAGTACAAGCCTGTGACAAATGGAAAAACCGTCACCGACCTGAAAGCGCGCGAAGAAGGCCTCACCGCCTGGCTGGCCGAGATGAAATTCTAATATAGTTGCAACTACGTTCTTCAATATCCGTTGTGTATGGGGTGCGAAGCACCCCATACACAACGCCAAACATTATCCAACGACCTCAAAATCTGCATGAAGTGTCGCCAACGAGTCAGCGCCCACCCAGACATCAAACGCAGCGGCATCTTGCAACCATTTTCCTGCATTCGTGCTCCAGTAGCGCAGTTGTTCCGGGCCAAGCTCAAAGCGCACCGTTTTCGTCTCACCTGGTTGCAGCGTCACGCGCTCAAAGCCCTTCAATTCGCGCATAGGGCGCGTGTCGGTACCCCACTTCTGGTGAATATATAGCTGAACCACCTCATCACCGGCCACTTCGCCCGTATTGGTCACATCCACGCTCACGGTGGCGTCAGCGCCTACCTTGACCTGTGAAGCCGATACCTTAAGGTTGGAGAACGCAAAGGTCGTGTAGCTCAAGCCATACCCGAACGGATACAGCGGGATCGGCAACCCGTCCCAATAGCGCGGATTGTACATCGGGCTGCCCTCCGGTGAGTGCGTCAAATTGCGGGCATAATAGAGCGGCGAGTGGCTTCCCTTGCGCGGGAAGGTCACCGGCAGCTTTCCACCAGGCACGGCATCGCCAAAGAGAATGTCGGCCACAGCATGGCCGCCTTCGGTACCCGGTTCCCAGGCCTCAAGAATGGCTGGGATATGGTCGGCAGCCCAGTTGACACTCAACGGCCGCCCGTTCAACAACACCAGCACCACCGGCTTGCCCAACACGGCAACGGCCTGGAGCAGTTCCTCCTGCCGGCCAGGCAAATCCAGCGAAGCGCGCGAAGCAGCTTCTCCAGCCATCTCCGCAGTTTCACCCAGCACCATCACGGTCAAATCAGCCGCGCGAGCGGTGTTCACGGCAGCCTGGAAGGCAGTCTCCGCCTCTTCGGGCGATTGCTTGGGCTTGCTCTCCATTCCGGCCATCGAGCTTTCAAACCAGGAAGGAATATCGCGGCGGATTTCTGGGCCGGGAGCATAAGTCACCT
>JAEXTI010000179.1 GCA_023406965.1 Chloroflexota bacterium | reverse complement strand
CAAATTCGAGGCGAGCAATGGCTTTTGACCGCTTTGGTCGCAACATCCATTATATGCGAATTAGCCTGACAGATCACTGCAATCTGCGCTGTGTGTATTGCATGCCCGAAGATATGACCTTCAGGCCTAGCGCGGAGCTTTTGCAGGATGACGAGTTGATCTTATTAATGCGCCTGTTCACCTCGCTGGGTTTTGACAAATTCCGACTGACCGGCGGCGAACCCACCGTGCGCGCTCAGATCGTCGACCTGGTGCGCGAAATGACCGCTGTGCCGGGTGTGCGCTTCATGACCATGACCACCAACGGCGTGCTGCTGGGCAAGCTGGCGGCTCCGCTGAAAGCGGCGGGCTTGCAGCGGGTCAACATCAGCCTGGACACGCTGGACCCGGCCCGCTTCAAGCGCCTCACTCGTTGGGGATCGCTGGAGCAGGTTTGGGAAGGGATTCTGGCTGCCGAGCAGGCCGGGCTGGCGCCGGTGAAGATCAACGCAGTGGTGGTGCGCGGCTACAACGATCAGGATGTGCCCAGCCTGGCCCGCCTGACGCTGGAGCATCCCTGGCAGGTGCGCTTTATTGAGATGATGCCTTTTGCCGGTGCGACCGAGTTGCAGAAAACCCAGGTGGTGTCGCAGAAAGAGATGATCGAGCGTATTCAGACCGACCTGGGGCCGCTGGAGCCGGCCAACGACGGCGAACTGGACGGCGAAGCGCGCCTGTTCCGCCTGCCGGGCGCGCTGGGCGAGGTGGGCTTCATTTCTTCGGTCACCGTGCCGTTCTGCGCCTCGTGCACCCGCGCTCGCCTGACCGCCGATGGCAAGCTGCGCCTGTGCCTGCTGCGCGAGAAAGAGGTGGATCTGCTCACCCCGCTGCGCGCCGGGGCGGGATTGGACGAACTGCGCAAGCTTGTGCTGGACGGTGTCTGGCACAAGCCCTGGGGGCATGGGCTGGCCGACGGGCAGGTGGCCCTCAACCGGGTCATGTCCGAAATTGGTGGGTAAACCTTCAAAGAGTTTTAATCCGCCAATTTCACGAATGGGACGCGAATTTGTGGGACTTTAGATCAACTTTACGCCGACTTTTTGGGCCACCCCACGGATATATTCGACGGCCAGGTCGTAATCTTCGGCTTTCTGCAGGTGCTCGACCATCAAAGGCATCTGCGGGTTGAGGCGTTCCAGCTCGGTGAGCAGCACGGCGTAATCCAGCGTGCCCAGGCCGGGGCGGACTTCGTCCAGGTGGGTGGTGAGGGTTTGGCCCAGGAGGGTGTCTTTGGCGTGCACCGACTTGATGCGCGGCCCGAGGCGGCGGATGAACTCGCGCATGTGGGCGGCATTGTGGAAGTAGCGTTCTGGGCTGTTGACCAGGTTGACCGGGTCGTAGTGCACGCCAAAGGCGGGCCGGTCAATGGCGACCACCAGACGCTCGTAGCTTTCGACCGAATCGGGGTACATCCAGGGCATGGGCTCCAGGGTGTAGAAGGTGTTGACCGGTTTGACTGCGTCGATGATTTTGCGCACGGTTTCGACGATGAGGTCGAAAGTGTCCTCGGTCAAATCGTCGGGGTGGGGTCCGTCCCATTTTTCGCCCCGCGACCCGGCGATGTTGACGCAGCAGCGCGCGCCAATGCTTTCGGCCAGCGCCAGGCGTTCCTGGATGAAGGCGATATTTTTGCGCGCCTCGGCCTCGTCCCGGCTGAGCGGGTTGCACCAGGCGCCCACTTCGGCAATGATGAGGTTGTTGAGCAGGGCCGCGCGGGCGTACTCTTGCGCTTCGGCGATGCTGGACACGTCGGGACAATAGGCTGCGCCGTAGCCCAACTTTCGATGCGCCACCGCCCATTCTGCGGGGCCGGCAGCGGGTGAGTATAGTGGTGCTCCAAGTCGCATAATTTCCTCCCTGTGCGAAATTTCGAGTCACTTTGCGATTGCAAAGCTGATTTTAATTTTACCGCAAATGCAGATTTCTCCACGCTGATTAGTCAGCGAGGGGATGGGAAAAAGTTGCCCGCCAATTCTTCGTAGCTGCACGGGGAATGGCCTAGATCAAGTAATTACTATCGGACCCCGTGCCTGGAATGGGTGGCACGGGGGTTGATTAACGGGGTTGCATGGATGCCTTAATCCCCGTGCCGCTACGCAGAGGTGAATGTTCCCACACAACGGCTGAAAAGTAAGTTAAGTCACTTGACATCTCGGGCACGGATGCTATATTGATAAAAACGGTAATCAAAATTACTCACGATAGGGGTGTTCTATGGCTGACACAAAACGCCGAAAACACACGATTGATCCGGGTCATTACACCGTCCTGGCTCCCATCCCACCCTTTGTGGATGTGATCTTGCAATCCAACCAGATCAACCCACAGGAATTTGCGATCATCGAAGCGCTGGCGATGAGCTATCCCAATGATCCGCGGATGGTAAAAATGGTCCGCAAGGCGGGCGATGCCTCTGCCAAAGTCCCTTACCTGATAGAGTATGGCGAAAAGAGGGATTCGATTCTAAAAACGCTGCGGGAAGTGGCTGAGCCGCATGTTCAAAGCTTAAGAAAGCTGCCGGCGCCTGTCCAGGCTACGATTCACACTTTACTGTCCATCAATATGGTTCCCAATGGTTGTGAGAAATATGGAATCCCGGCACTGCTTGAGATCAACCGTATTCAACAAGAAATGACGGACACACTTCGTGGGATGATGGTTGGCAGAAAGCTGGCGCAAGAGTTTCACGAAAGTGACGTGAAAGCCCTGAAACAGTTGGATGAAAAGTGGAGTAAGATTCGCGAAGAGTCGTTGGCCTGGCCTTTCATCCAGTCGCTCCCCGAAAAATCCCAGATGCAGTTCATTCCAAAATACTATGAGGATAACCTGGTGGCGATGCGCGAGGTATGCGTCATTGTGGATTCGCCCTATGCCCAGGAGCTGAAAGAGCTGACGCCTCCGGTCTTGCAGAACCCGCTGCCATTCGATGAACCTGCGCCGGTGACCGGGTCGGCGGACTGGTTGCTGCGTGTGGTGGGAAAGGTTGGACGGCATTTCACCCGCGCCATGTTGGAAATCATCAACCGGCACCTGGAAGAAGAGCGAATCCACCCCAGCTCACATGATTTTGATCGAATTAATTATGAAGCGCAAGAAGCGCTGCGACTATTTGACGAGCGCAATCCCTGAGGCAGAGGAAATTCGAACTTTCTCCATCCTCTGAGTAGTTCCATCAATCTTTTTTATCTGGGCTGGCGCGCTGAATCCAGGCCCAGGCCTCTTCTAGCGCCTGGAGCGCGGGGCGCGGATCGCCCAGGCCCAGCTCTTGGGCGGCTTTGCTGCGATCATAGAAGAAGAAACGGCCCGCCAACCTCAATAAGGTTGGGTCGATGGGGACATCCAGGTAATTTCTGAGCCAGTACACCGGTCCCGCCGCTGCGCGCAGCAAACCCGCCGGCAGCACGCTGGTGGGGGCAGGCACGCCTACCACTTCGGCTGCTAATTGCAGCATGGCCAGGAAGCTCAGGTTTTCTCCCGATAAAATGTAACGCTCTCCGCGGCGACCGCTGCGCAGCGCAGCCAGGTGCCCGTCCACCACATCGGCGATATGCACCAGGTTGATCCCGCCTTCCGCCGCCACAGTCAGCTTGCGGGAAGCCAGGCTGCTGAGGATGGAGGTGGCCTGACGGTAGCGGTCTCCGGCCCCAAACACCACGCTGGGGTTGACGATGACAGCGTCCAGACCTTGCGCGACCTCTTTTTGCACCTCCAACTCCGCCAGGTACTTGGCGTAGCCGTAGGGGTAATGCTCGGGGCGATAATTCCAGGTGTGGTTTTCGTTGAGCAGGGAGGGCTTATTGTTGGCGGGCACACCCAGGGCAGCGACCGAGCTGGTATGCACCAGCCGCTTCACGTTCGCCTTGCGCGCCGCCTGCACCACTGTACGGGTGCCTTCCACGGTCACGGCATATTGCCTGCCGGCCTGGCCGGCGCCCATCCAGGCGGCCACGTGGAAGACCGCCTCCACGTCCTGCATGGCGCTTTCAACGCTCTCGGGCTGGGTTAAATCGCCCAGGGCGTGCTCCACTTCCAGGTCTTCGAGCAGGTCGAGCGGGCTGGAGGGGCGGTGGAAGGCGCGCACCTGGTGGCCCTCGGCGGTGAGGGCGCGGCAGAGTTGCGAGCCGATGAAGCCGGTCGAGCCGGTGATCAGGATTTTCATTGCAACCACTCGACGATGAGCGCTTCGCCCTGTCCAACGCCGACGCACAGGGTAGCCAGGCCGTAGAAGGGCCGCGGCATGAAGCGGGCGCGGCGGCGCATTTCGTAGAGCAAGGTGGTGAGGATGCGCGCGCCGGAGCAGCCCAGAGGGTGGCCCAGGGCAATGGCTCCGCCATTGACGTTGACCATTTCGGGCGATAGGTTGAGATCAGCCATCACGGCCAGGGCCTGCACGGCAAAAGCTTCGTTGAGTTCCGCCAGCCCGATTTGCTCGATGGATAGCCCGGCGCGGGCCAGGGCCTTGCGCGTGGCGGGGATGGGCCCCAGGCCCATGATGCGCGGGGGCACGCCCGCTGCCGCCGAGGCCACCACGCGGGCCAGCGGCTGCAAACCCAACTTCGTGGCTTTTTCGGCGTTCATCAGCAGCAAAGCCGCAGCACCGTCATTCAGCCCCGAGGAATTGCCCGCCGTCACGCTGCCGTCCTTGCGGAAGGCCGGTTTGAGGCGAGCCAGCGACTCGAGGGTGGTGTCGCGGCGAGGACGCTCGTCGGCGGTCACCAACACGGGGTCGCCCTTCTTTTGCGGCACGGGCACCGGCAGGATTTCTTCGGCAAAGCGGCCTTCGTCCTGCGCGGCAATGGCCCGGCGGTGGCTTTCCACGGCAAAGGCATCCTGCGCCTGGCGGGTGATGCCCGTCTGGGCGGCGATGTTTTCGGCGGTTTCGCCCATTGCTTCGGTACCGTAGAGGTTTTCCATGCGCGGATTGGGGTAGCGCCAGCCCAGAGCGGTGTCATAAGCGGTGAGATTGCCAAAGGGGTAACCACTCTCGGCTTTCGGCAGCGAGTAGGGGGCGCGGGACATGCTTTCGACACCGCCCGCCAGGAAGACATCGCCATCGCCGCAGCGGATGGCGCGGGCAGCCTGAACGACGGCATTGAGTCCCGATGCGCATAGCCTGTTGATGGTCGCGGCGGCAGTCTCCTCGGACAGACCTGCCAGCAAGGTTGCCATACGGGCTACGTTGCGGTTGTCTTCTCCGGCCTGGTTGGCGCAGCCCAGGTACACCTCTTCGATCAGGGTTGGGTCGAGCTGGTTGCGTTCCACCAGCGCATCCAGTACTTGGGCGGCCAAATCATCGGGCCGCACGCGCGCCA
>JAEXTI010000080.1 GCA_023406965.1 Chloroflexota bacterium | reverse complement strand
GGGCCACGAACAGCAGGAACAACCCGCTGAACAGGCTGCCGATCCAACTGTCGCGCAGGGCAATGAGCACGACGATGAAGAACAACAGGTCGGGGAAGGCGTAAATCACGTCCGTGAGGCGCATGAGCAGGTTGTCGAGCTTCCCGCCAATATAACCGGAGATCAGGCCCACCGTGGTTCCCACGATCAGAATGATGACGGTCGGGATGATACCGACCACCATGGAGACGCGCGCGCCGTAAATCACCCGGCTGAGCACATCGCGACCGAGGGTGTCGGTACCGAACAGGAAGTCCGGGTCACCGGCTTTGTTGGTGCTGGAATTAGCTACCCAGGAGGGCGGCAAATAATCCTTGCCGCTGTTCATTTGAATGGGGCTGTGGGGCACGATTTGCTTGGCAAAGATGGCCACCAGGAAGAACAGCACAATCACAACCATTCCCACAACCGCGCCTTTGTTCTTAATCAGGCGGTACCAGCCATCGACCCACAGGCTGCGAGAAGGCCCGCGCGCCTCCAGGGTGGCGGCCACGGCTTGAGCGCGCATTGATTCGTTTGAAGACGTTTGATCTGCCATGATGTTAGCCTCCTCAGTCGTTCAAGCGAATGCGTGGATCGAGGAACACGTAGACGACGTCCACCGTCAGGTTGGCCAAGGCCACCAGGATGGCGAAGAACAACGTGGTGCCCATAATCATCGAGTAATCGCGCTGGCTAATGGCGGTCACGTACTGACGGCCCATGCCGGGAAAGCCAAACATTTGCTCGATGATGAAGGAGCCGGTCACCAGGAAAGCCAGCGCGGGGCCCAGCACGGTCACCACGGGGATGAGCGAGTTGCGCAGCATGTGGCGGAAGATGACCAGCCGTTCAGACAGACCCTTGGCGCGCGCGGTGCGCACATAATCCTGGCGCATGACCTCCAGCATGGAGGCGCGCGTCAGGCGGGCAATGCGCGACAAGGTGCCAAAGCCCAGAATTAAGCCCGGCATCAACCAGGCACTGATATCGGCCCAGGAACGCGGCACGATTGGAACCCAATGCAGCCAGGATGCAAAAATCACAATGAAAAAGATCGCAATGACAAAGTTCGGCACCGAGACGCCGATGGTAGCAATAAACAGGCTAACGTAATCAAAAACCGTATTCTGCTTGAGGGCCGAAATGACGCCCACCGGCAGACCAACCACAATCGCAAAGGTCAGGGCCATGAAGCCCAGGCGCATGGAATAACCAAAGCGGCTGTCCCAAATGGTCTTTCCACTGGGTGGTTTGAACAGAATTTGCTGCACGGTCATGCCGCGCATGCGATAGGACGGGCCCAGGTTGCCGCAGACAACGCCGCAGATGAATTCCCCCTTGCTGTTCACGTCACCGATCACATAGGCCATGTACTGCCGCCAGAGCGGCTTATCCAGACCGTAATAGTCGTTCAACATTCGCTGCGTGTTGGGGTCCACCTGGCGCGCGCTGGGATCGCGATCCCAGGGGCCGCCGGGGGCCATGTGCATGAGCGTGAACGTGACCGCAGAAACGACCAGTAAGACGGGAATGAGCCAGAAGAGACGCCGGAGGATATAAGTTACCATTGGACTGCGCCGTGTCCTTTCAGATCAGGTCTCTTTCCACCGGCTCGTCGCAAAAAAGACGAGCCGGTGGAAGGGAAAGGTTCTCAGCCGCCGGCGAAGTTCCGACGGCTGAGAGAAACGAGAAACTTAGTTTTCGATGGTGATCGACAGCGGGTCGATCACTCCGGGCCAACCAGAATCCTGCGGGGTGGTCTTGATGCCCTTGACGTAGGGTTTGACCAGGTAGGAGTTCACGTTGTTCCAGATGAAGATACCAGGGGCAGAACCCACCAGCATTTCCTGGGCCTCGGCATACAGGGCCATGCGCTTATCGGCATCCAGGGTGGTATCGGCCTCGGTCATCTTGGCATCCAGTTCAGGGTTGACGTAAGCAATGCGGCTGGCGAAGGACGAGGTGCTCATCCAGTACACCGACAGCCAGTTCTGGGGATCGGGGTAATCGGCGCACCAGCCCAGGATGTAGAGCTGCGGAGCAGTCTCGACTTCCTTGGTCAGGGCGGTGTAGGTGGTGGATTCCACAGGGTTCAGGGCCACATCCAGACCCAGATCGGTCTTCCACTTGCCGGCGATCCACTCATTGCGAGTGCGGTTGCGGGGCGTGTCGGAGAAGGTCAGGGTGATATCGATGGGGGCGCCGTCTTTGGTCAGCTTGCCGCCTTCGATGGTGTAACCAGCCGCGCCCAACAGTTCGATGGTCTTGGCGGGATCGTAGGGGAAGCGAGTTTCGTCGTCGTCAAAGCCGGGGAAACCCTTGGGGATCCAGGTCTGGGTCGGGGCGCCAAGGTCCTTGAGGACATCTTTCACCCAGCCAGCGCGGTCGAAGGAATAAGCGAAGGCTTCGCGCACCGCGGGATCATCAAACGGGGGTTTGCCGTGATGGAAGTTGAGGTTGAAGGTGCAGGAGCCAGGATAGATCATGGCCTCGGCGTTGAGGGTTGCATCGGCCTTGACCGTAGCCAAGTCTTCAGCACCCAAAGCGACGATATCGAACTCGCCGTTCTTGTAGGCTTCGAAGGCAACCGCGCCGTCGGTGATGTACTTGTACTCAATATTGACCTTGGCCACGCCACCCCAGTAGTAGGGGTTGGGGTTGAAGGTAGCAACCGTGCTCGGCTCGAGGGTCGAGAGGATCATGGGGCCGTTACCAATATGGTACTGAGCATCATTCCACCAGGTCTCGCCACCGGCGGTGATGTTCTCTTCCTTCGCGGGGAAGGTCACCCACAGGGACATGACGGTGTGGAAGTAAGGAGCGGGCTTAGACAGCTTGATCTCGAGGGTGGTGCAATCTTTCTGCTCGTAGTCAGCGCAGGCATTACCCTTGTCATCCAGGGCCTTGACGCCCACAGCGGCCTTGAGCGCATCCAGAGCCTCGGGGGTGGCGGTGGCGAGATCAGCGCCGCGCCATTCGGGCGCGCCCAAGATCTCGTCGGTGATGCCGGCATATTCGCCCGCGGTGGCGGGGTCGATATTGCGGAGCAGAGAATATTCAAAACGCTTGGCATTCAGAAGGGTGCCGTCGCTGTATTTGAGATCCTTGCGCAGTTTGAAGGTCACCTGCGTGGCGTCCGCGTTGTATTCCCAGGATTCAGCAGCACCTGGCACGGTCGCCAGAGCGCCATCCAGGCGGGTGAGGCCTTCGTAGATCATGGTGAGGTGCGCGATTTCATTGACGAAGGAAGACTTCTGGGGGTCAATGATGTCGGGATAGGTACCCAGGTTGATGCGCAGGGTCTTGAGGTCCGTGGGGACTTCGGGAGCAGCAGGTTGGCAAGCCGCCAGCACCAGGCTGGCAACGATGAGCAGGCTGAGAGCCCACAAAAGTTTACGTGACATACAATCTCCTCCTAAGGGAAAGTTTGAACCATCTTGAACCGATTAACACGCTTTCGAACATTGTTGAGGTCGAACCACC
>JAEXTI010000038.1 GCA_023406965.1 Chloroflexota bacterium | reverse complement strand
CGGAACTGGCGGAAGAGATCGCCGGGTATGAGCGGGTGGTGTTCATTGACGCGGCGGTGGGCGGGACAAGTGGCGAGATCAGGCAGGGGAGCATGGCGGCAAGCGAGACGCATTTGCCGGTGCTGTCGCATCATCTTTCTCCCGAGGCGCTGACGGTGTTGGCGAAATCACTTTATGGGGTGCAGATTGAAACCTTGTTATTGACGGTGACGGGCACGGAGTTCCAGTTCAGCCGGGAGCTTTCGGCGGGAGTGCAGGGGGCAGTCCCTGAGGCGGCGGAGAGAATCCTGGCGTGGATCGGGAGAGAATGACGAGGGCGAGATTGCTTCGCTGCGCTCGTAAAGACATGCGGGAGTCGTTGGGCTTGTGGTGGGGGAGATTGGTTGGCTGTGCCGGCATTGATCTGGCAATTCTTTGGTAAACTAAAGCGGTGATGGACAACGCGGAACGGCAACGGACAAGGCGTAACTTTGGGGTGGTCATCTTATTCACCCTAGTGTATTTTGTTGTGGTGGGGCTGCCCAATGCCAACGGTTCCGCGGTGCAAGATGAGGCCATTACCTATCCGATTGTGGTCAAAATGCTGGATTTTGACCCGGACCCGCACGTCACCCTGGGGCGGCTGATCATTTATGGCGATTACCATTACGGGTATCCCTTCTATTTAGCGTCTTTCCTGGTGTTACTGCCTATGCGCCTGATCCTGGGGCCGGATACCATCCAGCAGTTTGCGCTGATGATGTTCCTGCTGCGCATGTTCATCAGCGTGCTGCCCATGCTGGTGGCTGTTCTGCTGTTAGTGCAGATGCAGACGGGCTTCCGCAATTTGTGGGGATCGTTGGGCATGACGGCCTTCTTGCTGGCAGTCCCGGCAGTATTGCGTCAGAACATCGCCTGGTGGCACCCGGACGCGCTGGCGATCCTGTGCGTGGTGCTGACGATTTACTTTTTGAACCGCGACCGGCTGCGCTTTGGACGTTTTTTCTGGCTGGCGGCGGTGACTTGTGGGCTGGCCACGGCGATCAAGCTGCAAGGGGTGTGGTTTGTGCTGACCATCCCGGCGTATTTGATCGCGGGATGGACGCAAAAACACATCCGGGTTGGGAAGGTGTTTCTGCTGGGGCTGGGCTTCACCGCGGTGATGGCGGCGGTGACGGTGTTGAGCAACCCTTTCGTGTTTTACGAATCGCCGCGCCAGCGGATGATTGAGATTCAAACCTACAAGACCCAAGAATTAAAGTACGGGTACCCTCATGACGACCCTTATTATTACCAACACGGGCCGAAGTATTGGGAGTGGACGTTGAGTAATCGCTTCGGTCCCCCGGCGCTACTGTTGGCGCTGCTGGGCGGGCTAGTGGCAGGGGCACTGTGGGGAGAGCGGACATTTGTCAACCGCCTGATCTTGAGTTGGTGCGTGCCGTTGGGTGTATATTTATTGTGGTTTGTGGCGCCGAAACCGGACCATTATATGCTGCCGGTGCTGGTGCCGTTGTTCAGCGGCGGGCTGGGCAGCCTTGGGTTGCTTTGGGATGCGGCGCGCGCGTCTGAGCGGGGCTGGTTGCGTTGGCTGGCCTGGATTGGGTTTGGTGCGGCTTTGCTGGCGCTTGGGATTGTGTTAGTAACAATTTATTTTCCAATAGATCGTGGGTTTTGGCTGGAACACTGGTTGGCGGAAAGGGGCTGAGAGCATTGAATGGCTAATTTTATTTCTTTGGTTTGCCCATCTTGCGGGGCGCAGATACGAGCATCAGAACGAGACAGCCGTTATCAGTGCGAATACTGCGGCACGGAGCATCTCATCAAGCTGGAAGCGGGGCAGCGTTTGGCTGAACAGCCAGAAATCCGCGAGCGAATGCCCGTGGCCCGCCCTGGGAGCGTGCAGGTGCATAACGACGGTTTGAGCGCACGGATTGTGCGGCGCTGGTTCTCTTTCAAATACGTGCCGCTGGCGTTTTTCTGTGTAGCCTGGGATGCGTTTTTGTGTTTCTGGTATGGCATAGTCTTTTCGGCGGATGGCGTGCCCTGGATTATGGCCGTCTTTCCGATTGCCCATCTGGCGGTGGGGGTGGGCCTGACCTATTCGACGCTGGCGGGTTTCCTAAACCGCACCACTTTGGAAGTTGAGCGCGAAGATATCTCCTTGTGGCATGGACCATTGCCGTGGTATGGGGGCAAGGATTTGAAAACAGCAGATGTGAAACAGTTTTACACGACTGAGAAATTCAAAGCCAGCAAGAACGGCGGGCACACGGTTTACGATTTACATGTGGTGATGAAGAGCGGGGAGAGCATGAAGCTGCTGGGCGATTTGGATGACCCGCAGGTGGCGTTGTTCTTTGAGCAGCAGTTGGAGAAGTGGCTGCGCATTGAGGATGTGCCGGTGAGGGGAGAGTTGCCCCGTTAATTGACCCCGTTACGGTTGGTTAGCCGATAATATTTCGTCGATGAATTCTTGCCAGGTTTGGTTGGGCTGCCAGATTTTGTGCAGGTCTGCTTCTGCTTGCGCGCGCGGTTCCTTCAGACGTAGAACCCGGTAGAGGAAGACAAAGGCTGAGACGCGCATGTTGCGGGCGCAGTGAACGAAGACGGGCTGCCCTTCGAGGCGCGAAAGGGCGGCGAAGAAGGCCTCCAGGTTTTCCTGTTCGGGCATTTCCCATTCGACGGGGATGGGGATGTACTCCATGCCCAGGCTGCGAACCAGTTCGGCTTCCTCGGGGAAGGCGTCGGGGGATTCTGGCAGGGCCAGGTTGATGACGGCCCGGCAGCCGGCGGCTTGAATGGCAGGGAAGTGTTGGGGGAAGGGTTGCCCGGCAGTGTGGAGGCAGAGAGAGATTTGGAGGTAGTTTTGGATGGTGGAAATAGGCATTAGTGGGCCTTGAAGGTTTCATTGACGTTGACGCCGAAGAGGTTGGCCTGGAAGCTGCGCTCGTCGAGTAGGACGAGGGCTTTCGTCTGGGCGGGTGTGACGAGGGGGATGAATGGGCGAGCGTAGAAGCGCTCGACCACGCGGTCGTTTCCGGTCTGGTCGTCCATCCAACGGGTGCGGTCGAATTGGGCCAGGTTGAAAGGGCGGGTATAGCCGCGCAGGGTGCGCACGCGCTGCATGTTAAAAAAGGCGTCGAAGTAGGTCATGGCCAATTCGCGCAAGCTGCGATGGATAGGCTCGCGGTAGCGCAGGCCGGGGTAGTTGGATTTGGCGATGGCGCCCCAAAAGCCATTCACTTGATAGACCGCCAGCACATGGTCGTCATCGGCGCCGGGTTCAGGAATCAGGTCAATGATCTGCGGGGCAAAGCCCAGGCGGCGCAAGGCCAGGGCCGC
>JAEXTI010000541.1 GCA_023406965.1 Chloroflexota bacterium | reverse complement strand
TCACCGATCCCGATGGCGTGCCTGTGTACACCTTTGAACCCGAAGCGCAAGGCACTTTGCCCGTTTCAGAAGAAAACATGGCCATTATTCAAGATGCCATGCGCTCGGTGGTTGCCAACAAGCGCGGCACCGCTGTGCAGGTCTTTGGCGGCATGTCCGTGCCGATCTATGGCAAGACCGGCACCGCCCAGACCGATGCGCCCGGTTACCCGCACGCCTGGTTCGCCGCTTATACCGACGCCGGGCGCGAAGGTCGCTCGGATATCGCCGTAGCGGTGATCGCCGAATACTCCGGCGAGGGCTCGGAAATTGCCGCGCCCATTGCCCGCCGGGTGATTGAGGTGTGGTTCAACGGGCAGCCCCAGCGCCTGTACCCCTGGGAAGCACGCCTGAACGTGACCCGCACCCCCGTTCCCACTCCGAGCAATACGCCTGAATACGTCCCGCCCACCGAAACCCCCATCCCCGACGAGGAGCCGCCGCCGATCAGCGAAGAATGAACGCTTCAACCCTTCTGGGATGGGTCACTCGCTTACAGTCCGGTTTTTATAGTGTCCGGACGGAGGACGGAGCAGTCATTACCTGCCATCCGCGCGGGCGGTTGAAGTTGTTGCAAAAGAACGGTGATGTGATTGCGGTGGGTGACCGCGTGCAAATTTCCCTCCTGCCGGATGGCGGAGGAATGATTGAGTCGGTGGAGGCGCGCAGCCATGCCCTGGTTCGTCAGGATCCTCGCCCGCGGGGTGTGTACCAGCAGATTTTGCTGGCCAACCTGGACCAATTGGTGATGGTGTTTGCTTGCATGAATCCTTTCCCCAGCCTGCGCATGTTGGACCGCTTCCTGGTAATCGCCGAGAAGCAGGGCATTCCAGCCATGATTGTCGCCAATAAGATTGACCTGATCGGGGTGAAGGAAGCGCGCAACCTGTTCGGCCATTACCCGTCCCTGGGGTATCCCGTGATTTACACGTCTGCTCACGCGGAAATCGGCGTGGAACAGTTGCGCAAGCATCTGGTGGGCAAGATCAGCGGGTTGGCGGGCCCCTCGGGGGTAGGCAAGTCCAGCCTGCTCAATCGCGTGCAGCCCGAGCTGGGGCTGGCGGTGCGCGAGGTGAGCCAGTTGACCGCCAAAGGCCGCCACACCACCGTGGTGCGCGAGTTGTTCCCTTTGAATGACGGCGGCTTTGTGGCCGATCTGCCTGGGCTGCGCTCTTTGGCTTTGTGGGATACCCAGGCCGAGGAGCTGGATGGATATTTCCCGGAGTTGAGCGAGCGGGTGGCGGAGTGCCAGTTCAGCGATTGTACCCACAACGGTGAACCGGGCTGCGCGGTGATGCAGGCCGTGGAAGAAGGTCGCATCCATCCGGCGCGCTACGAGTCCTATTTGCGCTTGCGGTTCAGTGAAGAGGTGGACGGATGATTACCTACGAAGAACTCACTTTGAAACTGCGCAACCCTTTTCGCCTGTCTTACGGCGTGAGCGAGACACGCCAGGCCTTTTGGCTGCGCCTGAAAGACGACGAGGGCTGGGGCGAAGCGGCCATCCCGCCGTACTACGGCATCCAATCTCAATCGATGACCGATTATTGGGACCGCGTGGCCGTTGACCGCCGCGCCTGGCCCGATGCGCCGGATGCGATTCCCGGCTGGGTGAACATGGACGGCCCCGCTCCGGCGCGCTGCGCCCTCGACCTGGCCCTCTATGACCGCCTGGGCAAACGTCAGGAACTGCCCCTGTTTCGCTTATTAGAACTGCCCAAGCCGCCTGCGCTGCCCACATCCTTCACCATTGCCATCGACACGCCCGAGGAAATGGCTCGTATGGCGGTTCAAATGTCAAAATTCTCCGCGCTCAAGGTCAAGCTGGGCGGCGAAGGCGACGACGAAGCTCGCCTCGCAGCCATCCGCGCTGCGCGTCCCACGGCCCGCTTGCGTGTAGACGCAAACGCGGGCTGGTCGTTTGAGAAAGCGGTGCGTTATCTGGAGCGGCTGGCAGTTTATGACCTGGAGATGGTGGAACAGCCGTTGCCCAAAGAGCAGATTGAGGAAATGGGGCTGCTGCAAGCCACAACGCCCATTCCGCTGGTGGCAGATGAATCGTTGCAAAGCCTGGCCGATGTGGACCGGCTGGCGGCGGCGGGGGTGCGCGGCTTGAACATCAAGCTGATGAAGGCCGGTGGGCTGACCCCCGCCTTGGCCATGGCCCGCCGGGCGCGCGAACTGGGCCTGCAGGTGATGTTGGGTTGCATGGTGGAGACCTCGCTGGGCGCTACTGCCATGTCCCACCTGATGGGCCTGGCTGATTGGGTGGACCTGGACGCGCCGGTGTTGATCAGCAACGACCCCTTTGAGGGGATCCAGTACGATGATGAAGGTCGCATCCTGGCGCCCGAGCGCCCCGGGATTGGCGTGATCAGACGGTTCGTTGATTAAATGTTTCTACTCGTGCCAAAGGCTTAAATTTTTCGGCTTCGTTTAGAAATTTGATAATGTCACATTAAAAATATCATAACCTTCGATCTCGGGTATTACCCCCCACCCTGCCCTCCCCCGGCAACTAAGATACTCAATCACTCAGTTGCTTTGTCGGGGGAGGGAGAGAGGGGCTGAAAGCCCCTCTCTTTTGCGAAATCTTCTCCCCTCCCCGCACATGGGCTGAATTTTGCGAGTAGTTTTGCCAGCGGGGAGGGGCAGGGGTGGGGTCCCAGGCTCAAAATTGAATTGTGACATTGTCAAGGTATATACCAGCAAATGCAGAGATCGTTTTTCGAACCCAGAGAGGCAAAGGTAAACCATGCAGAACACAATCGAATCAATCCTGGCAGAGTTTCGCAATCGTTGGGGCGATACCCGCACCCACGTGTTTGACGTGCACGCCGAAACCGTTGAAGGCCGGGCGGTGCTGAGCGGTGAAGTGCTGGAAGCCGCCCAACTGGACGAACTTCGTGCAGCCCTGGGTGCCCAGGCCGATGTAGGCGCGGTGCGCGTGCTGCGCCAACCCGGCGCTGCGCTGTGGAGCGTGACCACCAATCTGACCAGCCTGCATGTCGGCCGCTCTTTCATCTCGGAGCAGATCAGCCAGATGCTCAACGGGGCGCAAGTCGAAATATTCAAGCAAGAAGGTAACTGGGTCTATGTACGCCAGACCGATGGTTACCTGGGCTGGACGTACCAGCCCTATTTGGGAGAGGTGGAGCGCTTTGAGGCCGGGCACCTGGTAATTTCTCCGGTGAGCGTGCTGCTGGCCGAGCCTGAGCAGGATGCTCACCGCCTGACGCGGGTGCTGGGCGGAACGGAGGTGCATGTGGCTCGCGCCAAGCACGAATGGGGCGAGGTGATTCTGGCGGGCGGGCTCACCGGCTGGCTGCCGCTCACCGACTTGCGCTCGCGCGTGCATCTGCCCTCGTCTGAGGCCCAGCGCCGCGAGCAGATTGTGCAGGACGGCCTGCGCATGACCGGTGTACCCTACCTGTGGGGAGGCGTCTCGGCCAACGGCATCGACTGTTCCGGGCTGGCGCAGTTGCTGCACCGCTGGGTCGGCTTCACTTTGCCGCGGGACGCCGATATGCAGTGCGCGGCGGGCAAACCCGTCGAGCCACCCTTCCAACCCGGCGACTTGCTCTTCTTTGGCGAGCAGGGCGAGCGGCGCAATATCACCCACGTGGCGGTCAGCCTGGGCGGGTGGGACATCATTCACTCTTCGCGCGCCCGCAACGGTGTTCACACCGATAACGTTCAGGAAGTGAAAGGGTTGCGCGAGAGCTTTTTGCAGGCAGCCACCTACCTGGCCGAATGAGCCTGGACTTCAGCATGGACACGCCCAGCGGCCCGCGAGTGACCATCGCGGGGCGCGAGCGGGACTACTTTTCAGGCACCGGCTACCTGGGCCTGCACAACCACCCGGCAGTGCAGCAGGCGGCCCTGGATGCTATCCGGCGCTACGGCATGGCCACGGGCACATCCCGCGGCGGCTATGGCGAGCACATTCTGTATGCCGAACTGGAAGCCGAAGCACGAGCTTTTTTTGCTGCCGAAGCCGTGCTTTATTTTCCCTCCGGTTACATGAACGCGCTGCTGCTCGCTCAGGGCCTGCGCGAGCGGTACGAGCGCATCTTCATCGACGAATCGGCGCATTTCAGCCTGTGGGACGGGGCTCGCGCGGCGGCCAAACCCATCCATGCCTTCCCCCACCTGCAACCCCAGGCCCTGGCCCAAGCCCTGCGGCGTGAGATGCGCCCTGGCGAGCGCGCCCTGCTGCTGAGCGACGGGGTCTTTTCCATTTCCGGCGAGATCGCCCCGGTGCCCGAATACCGCGCCGTGCTGGCGGATTATCCGGGTAGTTGGATCGCGCTGGATGATGCCCATGGGGCGGGGGCCATTGGTCCCAATGGGCGCGGGACGCTGGACTACCACGGCATTTCCGCGCCGGACTGCCTGGCGGGGGCCACCTTGAGCAAAGCTCTGGGTGGTTACGGTGGCATCATCCCGGCTTCAGCGGCGGTGATTGAGGAATTGCAGCGCAACGCGCGGGTGTATGTGGGGGCCAGCCCGCCGCCTTTGCCTGCCGCGGCGGCTTCACGCGCGGCTCTTGCGCTGGCCTACTCTCAGCCGGAATTGCGTGTGCGGCTGGCGGACAATGTGCGTCGCGTGCGCGACGGGCTGCGCGCCCAGGGCTGGGACGTGGAGGATAGCCCTGTGCCGGTGGTGTGCTTGCGCGCCCGCCCCGGCCTGGATCTGGGCAAGATCAAAGCCGCTTTGTTTGAGCGGGATCTTTGCATCGCCCACGTCACTACCTACAGCAGTACCCCGCCGGGCGGTGCGCTGCGCATCGCGGTCTTCGCCACCCACGCCCCCGAGCAAATCGAGCGCCTGCTCGAGGCGTTTCGGAAGGTTGGTTAAGTAAACCCTAAGGGTCTTCCGAGACCCTTAGGGTTTGAATAGGAGTGTAGCCAAATCCTAAGGGTCTTCGGAGACCCTTAGGATTTTATTGGACTCAATAATCTCCCCAACTCACCAAATACCTCAAACGCCGCCGGTTCATCCTGCACCCGCTCGGTGAGTAGGAAAATCTCCGCCTCTCGCGTGTAGCCCCAATCGTGCAGCAAGCCGCTCAGGCTGCCCGTCTTGTGATAAAACTCCAGCGTGTCTCGGGGAATATCCCGGCGCAGGAGCAAATCGTCCTGGTTGACCGACAGCATTTCGTCCACCACGGCGCGGTCGTCTTCCGGCAGCGCACGGACACAATCGAACAGGTGGATGCAATCCTGGGGGGTGATGTAGTTGTCCAACCCGCGCTCGCGGGCGGCATAATCCATCAGTTTGCGCTGCAACTCGGTTCCGCGCAGGCCCAATTCATCTTGGAAGATGCGCTGTAGCGTTTCCAGCCCCGCCCGGCGGATGATCAGATTGGTGCATAGGTTATCCGACAAAGCGATCATCATCAGCAGCACATCTCGATAGGGCAGGCGGCGCGCTGCCAGCAGCCAGGAGAACCCCGCGCCCTGCACCTGTGGCTCGGCGTCCAGGTCGCACAACTCCATGCGGTTCACCAGCCCCTGCCGCTCCAGCTTGAGCCAGGCCAGCAGGATGGGCACTTTAATCAACGAAGCCGAGCGGAAGCGCTCGCAGTTGCCCTGGTAAAAGGGCGCTCCGTCCGAGGGCTTGAAGTAGAATGCGTAAGA
>JAEXTI010000482.1 GCA_023406965.1 Chloroflexota bacterium | reverse complement strand
AGAGTCCTTTCACCTATAACGATAGCAGCCAGGCTGGGATCATCCCCAGCACTAAGGCAAGGCATACCAGGGCGATCAACACGGCCCCAGCCAGACGCGGTTCAGCGGCGACGGCGGAGTCATCGGGTGAGCCCATCCAGATGCGGTGAATGGCTCGAACGTAGTAAAACAAAGTCAGGATGGTTGCAAGAGCCATTGCGACGCCAAGCCATAGCCCGCCCGTAGTGATCCCAGAGAGGTAGAGTCGCCAGCGACCGGAAAAACCGATCATTGGGGGTACGCCGATCATGCCCAGCGAGGCCACAATAAAGGCAAAACCTGCCCAGGGGAAGCGTCCTGCCAGTCCGTGGTCTTTGAGAGTGAGGGTGTGCGCCAGGCCGTTTTCGGCGATGCCGGTTGCGCCAAACAGGATAACTTTAAATAGGGCGTGAGCTAGCGCCCCCAGCATGGCGCCCGTGATGCCGACTTCGGTTCCTACACATACCCCCAGAAGCAGGTAGCCTAAGTCGTCGATGGTAGAGAATGCCAGCATGCGACGTAGGCTGGTTTGGCCGATGGCCAATATTGCTCCGCCAAACATCGATAGCAGCGCCATTGCAATCCACAACTCCCGGTGGTCGGCAAACACCCAAGGGTGAGTGGTTTGCAGGTGGGCCAGCTCGGTGAAGGCGGCGATATCGACCACTGAAAGGATTACCGCCACACTCATCGGAGCGGCGCTCTCGGCGACTTGGGGAAGCCAAAAATAAAGAGGGATCAGGGCCAGCTTGAGGGCAAAACCCACCAGAAGAAGTGCAATGACTAGTTTGTTTAAGGGCGCCGCGGGTTGCCCTGAGATCGAGAGGAATTCAGCGCCCAGCAGGCAGAGTACCGCTGCGCCAACCACAACCAGGTATGTCCGGGCCGCAGCCCGAGCCTTGGGTGCATTGTCGCTCCACAGCAGCCCAACCGCTGAAAAGGCGGCAGCATCCACACATAAAGTGCGAAAAATGCCTTCGGGGATGAGCATTCCGGCACTGGCCAGGCCGATGGCGAGGACTGTGAAAGCCCACCACGGTTTTCCGCCCTGGCGGATCGAGCGGGCATAGAAGAATACGGCGATACCCAGGACCAGGAAAGCGGCAGCGAAGATGTTGTTCCAGTGCGTGCTTGAGTACATAAGGCCTCACTTTTACCAGATCCAGGCAGCGGCAGCCAAAACAATGCCCAACAGCAAGGAAGCCAGCAGTGCGCGGTTTTCCAACCGAACACTTTGCTGTGCAGCCCAGGTTCCGGCCCGTCTCAACCCGACCCAGATGGCAAGGTATAACGGGTCGGGATTGAGTACGCGGTAAGCCGGGCTGAAGGTGGAACTGGCTAGCTCGGAGAAATCCACCGCGCCCACTCGGTCACCTTCGGGCAGCGGATCACCGCCCGTGAAGACCTGCACGCTTTCACGACGAGAAGGTTGCGTGCTTTTCAACAAACCCCAGCCCAGAACCACCGCCAGGAGCGGGATGATGGCTCCAACGGTAACCGGCAGATTGAGCGATCCGCTCTGAATGCCCAGCCAGGTAACTTTTCCGTTCCAGGCCATGTTCATTGACTGGGCAGCGGGGGTAACGATCCAGCGCATAAGGATTTGTGGGGCGACGCCAAAGATCAGTGCCAGGGCCGCCAACGAACCCATCCCGGCGCGCATGGCTGGAGAAGCATCTTGAATATTTTTCTCGCGTAATTCATTGGGCAGTTCTCCGTGGAAAACACTCACGGTAGCCTTCAGAATATAGAAGGCGGTGAAGGTGCTGACTGCCCAGGCGATCAGTACGACGATGGCCTGGCCGGAGTCCAGCGCAGCGGAGTACAGCAGCCACTTGGCTACAAAGCCGTTCGTGAGCGGTACGCCGATGATGGCAGCGGCAGCAATCAACCAGATGCGGTGTGTACCTGGCATGCGGCGGGCCAGGCCGCCCAGAAGGCGCATATCGCGGGTACCCGTCTCATGTTGAACCGCTCCGGCGCAGAGAAAGAGCGTGCCCTTGAAAAGGCCGTGGCTGAGGCAATAGTACAACCCGGCGGCGATCCCGGCGGGAGTGCCCAGACTCAAACCGGTGAGAATATACCCTAATTGGGAGATGGTGGAAAAGGCCAGCAAACGTTTTAAGTCGGTCTGAGTCAGGGCAAACAGCGCTCCCACCAGCATCGTCAGGCAGCCCAAGACCAGCAAAACGGTATTCCATTCGGGCCGCCAGGGGGAGATAGAGTACAGCCGCGCCACCAGATACACGCCTGCTTTGACGTAACAGGCTGAGTGTAGCAAGGCGGACACCGGCGTGGGCGCGTTCATGGCCTCGGGGATCCAGGTATGCAGAGGGAATATGACCGATTTGGCCAGCGCGGATAGCAGAATGAGGAAGAATATCCCGCCCGTGAAAGCTGATTGCAGGGCTGGATCCGTCCATAGGAAACTGCCAGATGTGTGAAAGAGCCATAATAAGGCCAGGAGAAAACCATATCCGGCGGCGTGGGTGATAATGAGTACCTTGCGCGCACCGTTGGCGGCTTCATTGCGCTTGTACCAAAAGCCCACCAGAAAGTACGAACACAGGCCGATGATCTCCCAGCAGATGTAGGCAAGGAGGAGATTGGCAGAGAATACCAGCCCCAGCATACCCAAGATGAATAACAGCATGAGCAGGTAGAAGCGGGTCGTGCCCTCTGGTTCGTGGGCCATGTAGCTGGTACAGTACAACAAAATGACTGAGCCGATGCCGGAAGCCATCAGGCCGAAGACAATGCTTAACCCATCCACGTGGAAGGCCAGGGCCATCTTTGGATCTCGAAGCAACCAGACAGAATCTACAGACTGTCCGTTTTGGATTTGAGGGATCAGAGTTAAAGTGCCCGCAAAGGCTATGCTGCAAAAAACAAATGCCAGCCACCCCTTGGCTTTTTGGTTAAGTACTTTACCCAGGCAGAGCTGTAGAAGCATGCCAATCAAGAGGGTAATCAAAGGGATCATTAGCGAAGTTTTCACCATGCGCTCCCTGTTTTAAGGATCTATATGTTTTCTACCCGCCTGCCACTGGTGGAAAGATACAAATTTCGTCATCCGGTGAAAGCGGAGTCTCCAGGCGCAGTCCATCCCGTACATCGCGCCCGTTAACCAGGAGTATGGCGATCTCACATAGCTCGCCGTCCGGGGTCAATACCCACTTACGGAATTGCAGCCCATACCGCCGAGAAAGGTCCCGCAGCAGGTCACCCAAGGTTTCTACTGGCAGGTGGTATTCTTCAGTCGATCGGTGGGTACAATCTCTCAAGTAGGCAAAATAATGAATAATCATGGGCGGATCAATTCAACAATATTAACTGCAGCCCCTCTCCCAATGTGTTTCGGTTGAGGGGCTGCGATTATCATTGCTTCATCACTTTGTTATGCCAGATGCAGCTCGGCTAGTCTTTCTGGAGTCGGGACACCTTTCTCATCCCAGCCGCGCAATTCGTAGTACTTGGGCAGCATTTCGCTCAGATGGCTAACCTCGCCCTTTGACGGCCCAGCCGGAATGGGGACATTGATCAGGCGCGGGGGCAGCACATCATCGTTGCTGCTCAGACCGGCTTTCAAGTTCCACAGACGTTCCAGGTTCCAGATGCGTTCTCCGGCGGCCATGAAGTCTGCCGTTGAATACTTGATTCCGGTAGCACCAGACAAAAGGGCAGCCAACTCGTCGCCGCCAATCCCAAAGGTAGCGAACAGGCATGCGCCGGTGGAATCGAGAGCGGCGGTGAGGTCTTGGAAGGTCTTAACCAGTTCGGGCTTGCCTTCAGTGACATGTTGGTCCATCTTGACCGGGTTCCCCAAAACTTCTACCGCGATCGTATAGCCGCGTACATGGCAGCCGCCTCGGTTGCTGGTAGCGTAATGCAGACCGATGCCCTGAACACCACGCGGATCGTAAGCGGGCATTTCCTGCTTCTTTACCGACATGGAGTATTCTGGGTGCCCGTAGGCAGAGGCCAGGCGGTAGGAGCCGTCCGCCATCTTGTCGCCGAAGCCTTCGCGATGGGCCATCATGGTGACGAGTTGGACCATGACCTCGGCATTGCCAAAATTGATCGGAATGCCACCGGTATCCTTGAGGGTGATGATGCCGTCTTCGTACAGGTCCATAGCGCAAGCAATCGTTGTGGCGGTGGAGATGGTGTCCAGTCCCAGGTCATTGCATAAGTAATTGGCCTTGATGACAGCGTCCAGGTTGTCGATGCCGCAATCCGGGCCAAAACCCCAGGCGGTTTCATACTCAGGGCCTTCGCCCTCTCCAGCGAATTTGGGATTGGTCACTTTAGTGGCCCGTCCGCATTCGATGATGCAGGAGAAGCAGCCGCGTGGGCGTAACAGGTTGTTCTTTGCCAGGGATTCGCCGCCCACCTTATCAGCGGTGGGGAAGTAGCCCTCGCGGAAATTGCGGGTGGGTAATGAGCCGACGCTGTTCAGGATATTTACGAGCACATCGGTGCCATAGGCTTTCAGTCCGGTTCCGCCCACCGGGTGGTTGCGGATCTTTTGAGAGGCATCTATCCGCGCAGCGTCAAAGGTTTCTTTGTCACCGACCTTTACACTGCCGGTGCCCACCACGGCCACCGCTTTGAGGTTCTTGGAACCCATAACGGCTCCCACGCCCGAACGACCCGCAGCGCGCCCCATTTCGTTCATGATGGAAGCAATCAGGCTGAGCTTTTCACCCGCCGGACCAATGCAGGCTACTTTGGCGTCCTCATCGGTTTCGGCGCGGATCAGATCGGTGGTTTCGGGAACTTCCTTACCCCACAGGGCGGCAGCGTCGCGTAATTCTGCCTGGGCATCCTTGATCCATAGGTAAACCGGCTTGTCTGCTTTACCTTCAAAAATTACCATGTCATACCCGGCGTATTTCAACTCAGGGCCAAACGAGCCGCCCGAGTTGGAAGCGGCAATGGCGCCGGTGAGCGGGCTCTTACAGACGACGTCGTAGCGACCGACGTTGGGGGCAAAGGTACCGGTCAGCGGGCCGGGAGCAAAGAAAAGCTTGTTGGCGGGAGAAAGCGCATCAATAATCGGGTCGACCTCATCAAAGAGGATCTTGGCGGCCAGACCGCGCGCGCCGATGAACTCTCGAGCCAGCTTCATGTCCAGCGGTTCTTTTGAAATTTTACCGCTGGTCAAATCAACACGGAGGATCGTACCTGCCCAGCCGTTCATTTTGTCACCTCCTGGAAAGCGTCTTTAAATTTCATAGCAAATGCTTTCTTGCGTGAACGAGTGGAAATGGTGTAATCCACAAACTCCAAGGCCTGGTTCGGGCAAACGGCTACACACTCCGGAGCGCCCTGGCAGGTGTCGCATTTGAGGATCTTGTTGGTGACCGAGTCGTATGTGGCGTTACCGAATGGGCAGGCCTGAACACACATCCGGCAGCGGATGCACTTTTCCTGATCGTACTCAACCAGGATGGACCCATCTGCCCGGTGCATTGCACCCGTCGGGCAGACTTTCACGCAGGGCGCATCATCGCACTGCTGGCACATCATGGGCACCGAAAATTGCTCGCGTTCCCAGTTGTACACGTGGATGCGGGTGGCTGTTGGGCGGGCCTCGCCTTCGTGTGAATAAACGCAGGCCAGTACGCAGTTCTCGCATCCGGTGCAGCGGTCGGGATGAATCATCAGCACCTTCGTCATGGATGAACCTCCTCTTGCTACAAAGAAACAGGTTGGGACCTCTCCTGATTGGGAGAGCTGAGTTCATTATAGAAAGTCAGAGTCCGAACCGCATCCAGAGGAAGATGGGAAGTGGTTCATCCAAGAGGAGGATTTTCGATGGCGGGAATCGTTCTTAAGTCGAGGAGGACGGACACTTGCGCTTAGAGGCCAGATCCGATCAGGTGATGTTGCACGCCGTAAGCAATTGCTTCGGCGCGGCTGGATACCTGTAATTTACTCAGAATCTGGCTAACGTGGGATTTGACTGTGGAAAGCCCGATGACTAGTTCGGCAGCGATTTCAGCGTTGGTCTTGCCCGTTAACAAGAGGCGGTACACCTCTTGTTCGCGGGTCGAAAGGGTTTCGTGCAGGTTACCGTTGCCCAGATGTTGAACCAGTGCTGTGGTCACTTCGGGTGAAAGGGTAGAACGCCCGTTATGGGCGGCGCGAATGGCATCGGCGAGTTCGCTGGCCTGAGCATTTTTTAGCATGTAACCAATGGCGCCAGCTTCCAAAACGTCCTGCACAAGCTGGTCGTTCGGAAAGCTGGTGAGGGCCAGCACTTGGGTGTGGGGCGAGATTCTCCGCAGTGCGCGGGTGGCTTCCACGCCATTCATTACCGGCATCATCAAGTCCATCAGAACTACATTGGGGTGTTGACTGGCGCAAAAGCGCACGGCTTCTTCGCCATTAACGGCCTCACCGATCAGTTCCAGGTCGGGGAAGGCCAGCAAGAACAGACGCAGACCGCTTCGAACCACGGCGTGATCATCTACCACTAAAATGCGGATACGTTCACTCATGCAGTCTCTCCTTTGCTACCATTCAATTTCAACACGCGTGCCCTGACCAGGAGTGCTTTCCAGGATCATAAGGCCATTGATGTCCTCGATCCGTTCGCGGATGATTCGCAAGCCCATGTGGTCGGAAGTGATGGCCGCGTTTTCGAATCCCCGGCCATTGTCGCATACTACCAGGCGTAAGCATTTCTGACAGGCCCGGCAATGTGCCTGAGAGCGTTTTTTGATGTGCCGGGGCGGTTGCAAGCCAAAGAAAATATCTACCCGGCTGGCCATGGCGTGCTTTTCGATATTTGTCAGTAACTCCTGAGCGATGCGATAAAGGGCGATTTTTACATCCGAAGGAATGGGACAATCCTGCCGTTCTGTAACATATTCCACCTGCAAGCGGGTGCGGCTGATAAAAGCATCGACCAGGTGCTGCATAAGAGCAAATATATCGGCTGACAGAAGCGCGGAAGGGCGCAGTTCGAACAGTAAGGTGCGCATTTCTGCCATAGCCCCGCGCGAAAGTTGGGAGAGCTCTTTAAGCGCCATTTTGCCGGTATCATGGTCCTGGTCCCACAACACCGGCAAGACGTCGGCGATGAGGGATGCTGAAAACAAGGTCTGGGTGACTGTGTCGTGGAGATCCCGCGCGAGGCGCTCTCGTTCTCCATGGATGGCGGCCTGCTCAACCCGCTTATTTAAGCGGGCGTTTTCAATGGCTAAGATCGCTTGGTCGCTATAGGCCTGTGCCAAAGAAATTTCTTCGGCAGTAAAAGCGCGCGGCTCTTGAAAGTAGAGGTCCAGAGTGCCGTACATTTCACCTTTGGGGAAGATCATCGGCACTGCCAGAAGGGCCTGGTAGTCTTTGGAAAGTAGGCTAAGAACTTCGCGGCGCTCCTCGTCTAGCGACGCATCTGGCTGGGATAATGCCTGGTTCACATCATTAATGGCAGCGGGCTTGCGGGTGAGGGTGGCTGTGCCGGTAGCAAGCTGCCCCAAGGGAATGCGCGCCTGTTGAGCATACTCGGTGCGGAGACCTTCTTGGGCTTGAATTTGCAACAGCCCTTGCTGCCCAGTGGGGCAGTAAATAGCAACGGCTTGCGCAGACAGCAAAGCTCGAGCCTGGTGGACGATAAAGCGAAGGATGTCATCCAGGGAACGGTTGGAATTGAGCACGGAGAGGGTTTCGCGCAAACTCAGCGCAATTTGGTGTTCGCGCTCGAAAGACCCTTTGGATGGTGCTGTGATTGGTTGGTTGATCAATATATGTTCCCTTCTTGCTGGAGCTATTAATCGGCAGATTGTACAGTGCTCTCGCGCAAGCGCTGCACGTGGCGAATGGGGGGCACGCCAAAAAGACTCTTGTACTCTCGGCTGAAGTGTGAGGCGTCGTTGTATCCAACCTGGAAGGCAGCGTTGGCTGCATCCAGCCCTTCGCTGAGCATCAGGCGGCGGGCTTCTTGCAGGCGTAATTGCTTTTGGAACTGCAGCGGGCTCATGGCGGTGACGGCTTTGAAGCGATGGTGTAATCCAGAGACGCTCATACCCAACTCTTTTGCCAGAGCTTCGATGCGCAGGGGCTGGTCGATCGTCTCGCGCAGTCGTTCAACTGCCCGAGCAATGTGCTGTGTGTAGCCGCCTTGCGCCAGGAGGTGCTGAAGCCGCGCGCCTTGCTGGCCGACCCAAAGGCGGTAGATAATTTCTCGAAGGATCAGCGGCATGAGCACGGGCGCCTCAGTGGGAGAGTCGATGAGCCGGACGAGCCGGACAATGGCATCTTGCAGGTTCACGTCTAATGGGTTCACGTCCATTGCGCTGACGTCGGTTTTGTTTGTGATGGGAGTATGGCTTTGAGATGATTCGGCGATGACTGAGCTGACCAGGGTGGGCGACAACTCCAGGCGGATGCTGAGGTAGGGGCGTTCGGGTGAAGCATCCAGAATCTGGCTGACGCGAGGCAACTCGACGGTGGAGATGAGATAATGCTGCGGATCGTAGCGGTAGCGCGTATTGCCAACCAGGACTTCTTTGCTGCCCTGGGCGATAATGCAAAGGGAAGGCTTGAGGACGCTGAAGACGTGAGACATCGGCACAGCAGAGCGATATAGGTGCACGCCCTCCAGTGGTTGGGACGGGCCATCAGAAGGAAGTACGTTGAGAATACGATCAACCAGTTCTTCCTGGTTGGCTTGTGTGCGGGCGGTATCTCGATCAACTTGCTGGTTGGTATCCACGATTACCTCTAATCAGATTCCCAAAGGAAGTTTTGCAGAATTATACAATCATCTTCCAGATTTATTCTATCACTTCCGTCTTCAGTCTCTCTATAATGATATTAAGTAAATGCAAGAAGGAGTTTCGGATATGCAAAAGCGAGTGCTCGGAAAAAGTGGATTGGAAGTATCTGCCCTGGGTTTGGGCTGCATGCGGATGAGTTTTGGCGACACGCCGACCGACAAGCAAGAAATGATTGAGTTTATGCACGCGGCGGTGGATCGCGGAATCACCTTTTTTGATACCGCCGAAGTGTACGGACCGTTTACCAACGAAGAGTTGGTGGGAGAGGCGCTGGAGCTTTATAAAGGCAAAGTGGTGATTGCGACCAAGTTTGGGTGGAAGCTCGCCCCCGATAAAATGGGGCGGGATGCTATGCTGGGCCTGGATAGCAGCCCGAAACGCATCCGCCAGGTGGTGGAGGCTTCGCTTAAGCGCTTGCGCGTCGAAGCCATCGACCTGTTCTACCAGCATCGCCCCGACCCGAACGTGCCGATCGAAGATGTTGCCGGCGCGGTGAAAGACCTGATCCAGCAGGGGAAGGTGAAACACTTCGGGCTTTCGGAGGCGGATGCCTATACCATTCGCCGGGCGCATGCTGAACAGCCGGTCACGGCGCTGCAAAGCGAATATTCTTTGTGGTACAGGAATGTGGAAGAAAGCATCCTGCCGACATGCGAGGAATTAGGCATTGGTTTTGTGCCATACAGCCCTTTGGGACGCGGTTACCTGACCGGAAAGATCGATGAAAACACCCAATTCGCCAGTGACGACATCCGTAGCAACAATCCGCGTTTCACGGTAGAGGCTATCAAGGCCAACCGGGCTGTGATTGATCTGTTGGAAAGTATCGCTGCACAGAAGGGTGGCACCCCGGCGCAGATCGCGCTGGCGTGGCTGCTGGCGCAAAAGCCCTGGATTGTGCCCATTCCCGGTTCGCGCAAGCTGTCGCGGCTGGAGGAGAACATGGGCTCGGCAAAAATAGAATTATCAGCGCAGGATTTGGCTAATATCCGTGACGCCGTGGAAAAAATTGCGGTGGTGGGAGACCGGTATTAGGAGAATGTGGAAAAAAGGAACGAAAATCCATGAATGAAAACATCGAACAAGAAATCATTGCTCTCTCTCGGGAGAAGTGGGGGTGGATGTCGGAGCGAAAAGTGGATGCCCTGAACGATCTCTTCCATGATGAGGCTGTCTTTGTTCACATGGGCGCTACCATGTCCAAGGAGCAAGAGCTTGAAGTCATCAGGAGCGGAGGGATTCACTACAAAGACGTGGATATCCAGGAAGTGTCCGTGCGGTTCATCGGTGAGGCAACAGCCATCTTGTTGAATAAGATTCGCCTGGTGGCGGTTGTGGGCGGCAATGAGGTCACAAATCCGTTCGTGGTCACGGAAGTGTATGTACAGCAAAACACCGGTTGGGTGTTGGCTTCGCTCTCGTTCACCAGGTTGCTCACCCCCGAGAACCATCATTAAACGGAAGATGATAAGGAAAGAATCATGGAAACTGTAAAATTGAACAATGGCGTCGATATCCCGATCCTCGGTTTTGGCGTTTTTCAAATCACTGATCCAGCAGAATGTGAAAGAAGCGTGTTAGAGGCCATTCAAGCCGGGTATCGGCATATTGACACCGCCGCTTCTTACCAAAACGAAGAAGCAGTTGGAAATGGTATTAAACAAAGCGGTGTCTCAAGAAAAGAATTGTTTGTCACCACAAAACTTTGGATTCAAAGTAATGGCTACATAGACACTCTACAAGCCTTTGAACGATCCTTGAAGCGATTGCAACTGGATTACTTAGACCTGTATCTGATTCATCAGCCGTATGGAGACGTATATGGTGAATGGCGGGCAATGGAGGAGTTGTACGAACAAGGTAAGATAAGGGCCATTGGGGTATCTAATTTCCAGCCGGACCGGATGATGGACTTGATCATTCACAACAAAATCATTCCGGCGGTCAACCAAATTGAAGTTAACCCATTTCAACAACAGATTGACTCGCAAAAGTTCTTCCAAGAGAACAACGTTCAGGTCGAAGCATGGGCTCCGTTTGCAGAGGGAAGAAACAACATATTCCAGAATGAAATTCTGTTGTCTATCGCCTCAAGACAGCAAAAGAGCGTTGCTCAAGTCATCCTGCGTTGGCTTGTGCAAAGGGGAATCGTCGCGCTTGCGAAATCCACTCGAAAAGAACGGATGATCGAAAATATCAACGTATTTGATTTTGAATTGAGTCCGGAGGATATGGCGGCAATTGCCACGCTGGACACTAAAACCAGTAGTTTCTTTGACCATCGCAACCCTGAAATGGTGAAATGGTTGGGTACCAGAAAGTTGGAGGTCTAATGACCACATGGGCTGAGGATGAGCTGGTTAGGATTGGCACTGCCGATGAACTCGATCTGTCCTCTCTGCGTGCTGATGATACCCTGCGCAGCCCCGTCACAATGTGGGTGGTGAGCGTGGGAGGTGAGCTCTATGTGCGCTCTGTTAAAGGCCGCACCGGCCCCTGGTTCCGCGGGACGCAAACGCGCCAGGCAGGGCGCATCCAGTCGGGTGGCGTGGTTAAAGATGTGGATTTCGTCAACGAGGTAGATGCGGCGGTGAATGAGAAGATCGACGCCGCTTATCGCCAGAAATATAGCCGCTACCCCAAATCGTACGTAGATGCGTGCGTAACCGAAGCGGCTCGGGCCGCGACGCTCAAGCTGGTTCCCCGGACAACGAGCGGGTAGACTTCTGAACAGGGAACCCAACAGCCTGAAAAAATTAATGACACATGACCAAAGTTCCTCTGAGACACTCGAGCTTCTCAGCAAAAGAAAGCTCGCCTTTGGCGTCTGGGCGATTTTCATCACTCAGTTCGTCAGTTTTCTTTTCATTAATGCTAGAAACATTGCCACGCCAGGCATTATTGCTGAATTGGATGGCATGAGTTTATTTCCCTGGATGATTGCGCTTCCGGCGCTCTGTGGGGCGGCGTCGACGTTGCTATTCGGGAAGCTTTCGGATATTTTTGGACGGCGCACGATCCTGCTGGTTTCTATTGTTATCTTCATGGCCGGTTTGGGGATTTCTGCCACTGCCAAAACGATGGGTTTTCTGGTGGCGGCAGCGGCTTTCATGAGCATCGGACATTTTCCAATCATCCCGTTGTGCTTCTCAGCCATTGGCGACCTGTTTCCGCCCACAGAGCGCGCCAGATGGACAGGCTTGCTCAATCTTCCTGGTGGCATCGCGGCTCTGATCGGTCCTGTTTTGGGCGGCGTGGTGGCGGAAAGCTTCTTCGGCTGGCGCGGGCTATATTGGGGAACGATTCCGCTGATGCTGATTGCTACGGGCTTGGTAATGTCAGCACTGCCGGAGCATTCCCAGAAGCTGAGGCCAAAAATCGATGTGTGGGGTACCCTGGTGATGGTCGTTGCGATCACTACGCTCATCATCGGCTTTTCATGGTTGGGTACGCCCCAAAGGATTTGGATCGCGGTCCTCTTGCTGGGTGTATCATTGGCTGCCTGGATTGGTTTTATCAAAATTGAGTATCGAGCAGAAGCGCCCATTTTGGATCCGCACATCTTTCAAAACCGCACATTCATGACGGTTGCCGGAACCTCCATGCTGTCTGTTTTTGGGCAGATGGGGATTGTGGCCTATTCGCCGATCTTTGTTCAGGAGGTGATGGGCGTCAGCCCGACGATCAGCGGCTCGATGCTCACGCCCTTCACGACGTTGGTTGCATTCTTGGGTATTCCAGCAGGTTTATTGCTGGCCAAAACCAGGAAATACAAGTGGATGTACGTGTTGGGTTACACCGTGTTGACGGTGGGTATGTTTGGCATGTGGCGCTTGAACGCGGGGTCGCCCGCGTGGTTGTATGTGGTGGTCACCTCGATCGCGGGGTTGGGGCTGGGGACGCTCCCAACGATTAACACCCTGGTGGCGCAGTTCGCGGTACCAAGGCGTTTGCTGGGCGTGGCGGTCGGCGCGATTTTCTTTTTCCAGATGGTGGGGATATCGGTTGCGCCCGCCATTTTGGGGTTGGTTCAAAACAGCGCTCCCGACCTGGAAAGCGGTTTGAAACTGGTTTTCCTGATAGGCGCGGTGGCCCTGTCGCTCGCGTTGCTTTTGGTTTTAACCATTCCGCAGATTTCGATGGACGGCAAAACCACACAGATGGAGTCCACCGAACCGTTGAAACCGATTCCTGTTCAGGAATGATTGTGTGAAAGGAGCAAGGTATGGAATACGCTCGGTTAGGAAACACCGGCATGAAAGTCTCGCGCATCTGCCTGGGATGCATGGGCTTTGGTGATGCGGAGCATTGGGTGCACAAGTGGGTGTTGAATGAAGAAAACAGCCGCCCGATCATCCAAAAGGCGCTGGAGTTGGGAATCAACTTCTTCGACACGGCCAATGTGTACTCGCGGGGCGTGAGTGAGGAAATCCTCGGGCGGGCGTTGAAGGATTTTGCTAAACGAGATGAGGTGGTGATTGCCACCAAGGTACACGGAGTCATGCGAGACGGACCCAATGGGGGCGGACTGTCGCGCAAGGCCATCATGAGCGAAATTAACCACAGCTTGCGGAGGCTGGAAACGGATTATGTCGATCTTTACCAGATTCACCGCTGGGATTACGAAACACCCATCGAAGAGACGATGGAAGCCCTCAACGATGTGGTGCGCGCCGGGAAAGCACGCTATATCGGCGCTTCGGCCATGTGGGCCTGGCAGTTCCAGAAGGCTCTGCATGTGGCCGAACAGCACGGCTGGGCGCGTTTCGTCTCGATGCAAAACCACCTGAACTTGATCTATCGTGAAGAAGAACGGGAGATGCTGCCGCTGTGCCGAGATCAGAAGATTGGACTGATTCCCTACAGCCCGCTGGCTTCAGGGCGGTTAACGCGGGATTGGTCGGCAGACAGTTCGTTGCGCGCTCAGACCGATCAGATCGCCAAGAGCAAATACGGCTCCACGGAAGATACCGACCGGCAGGTGGTGACACGGGTGGCGGAGCTGGCCGAGAAGCACGGCGTGCCGCGCGTGCATATTGCGCTGGCCTGGCTGCTACAGAAGGAGCCGGTGATCGCGCCGATCATTGGCGCGACCAATATCTCACACCTCGAAGATGCGGCGGGGGCGTTGTCGGTGAAGCTCTCTCAGGAGGAAGTAGTTTTTCTGGAAGAGCCATACGTACCGCACCGGGTGGTTGGGCACCAGTAAACTCCTGCCTTCCGCATGAAACTCTAGAAACAAACACTCCTTGTATGATAGCAAGGAGTGTTTGTTTCGATCAACTGTTTTTGGTGGCTAAGGGAGTGACTCGGCGATGAAGAGTAGTTTTTCGACCGAAATATCATCCTCTCTTGCGATAAAGATATACGTCTGGCCATTGTGCGGCACATATAGCGTGAGGGTATCAAGGTTGTCCCATTGCTTTGTATCTGAATTCCAGCCGCCCTGCACCAACGCGGCTGGTTTTCCGTGTACCAGCACCTCTTCTATGCTTTCCGGCCCCAAAAGCCACTTTGGCTCGGCTGTGTTTTCAATTTCAAGCTCCAATAAGGCTTTCTCTGGTGCGCTCCAATGGATGTAGACTCGTTCGATACCGTCTTCGAAACGCAGAATACTGACTTTTTCTTCGAGCGAATAGCCTTCTGGAATTGAGGTTGGAAGATCGATCACGAACGGCAGAATGGCGCGCGCTTCTACCAGGCTCATCTCCTCGCCGGGAATAATGGTTACTGGTCCGTCTTCACCCGGGTAATCGCCGGTTGAAGTAAAAAGGACGCCTCCGATCACCCCGGTCCACTCTTGAAGTTGGGCGCGAACCGACGGTGAGAGCGCCAGTGTAATGGTGAGAGCCAGTAGGAACGTGATTGCGCCCAGCGCGATGGGGCGAAGCTGAAGCGATCTTACCTGCAGGCCATTGTCTTTCTGGATTCCCAGACGGTTGCTCAAATTCTGAATAAACGCCGGACGCGGCGTAATGGAATAGTCTCTTAAAAACCTATCATTCATTTTTGTTCCTCCAGTTGTGTGCGTAAGGTTGTAATCACTCGACTCAGGATCGTGCCGACGTTGGACTCGGTTAAGCCAGTATGGTTTGCAATGGCCCGGTTGGTCATTTGTGCGCCGTATTTGAGCGCAACTAATTCCCGTTCCCGTTCTGGAAGCTGTAACAAGATTTGCCGCAGACGTTCCTTATCATCTAATCTCTGGGCTGCTTCTTCGGGAGATGAACCCACAAGTCTATCCGGCAAGTCTTCCACGGCTTCTAGCGGAAGTTCGTTTCTACGTGTTCGAAAATAGTCGATCATTGTATGATGGGCTATGGTGAACAACCATGTAGAAACCTGGGCTTTCTCGTTTCGATAGGATTGCCGAGTCCGCCATGCTTTTTCAAAGGTTGAAGCGGTCAGATCTTCGGCTACGTGAGTTTCCAGGCCATGAAACCGAAAGTAGTTCAAGATGCGCGGAAGCTGGGTGGCAAAAACCTTGTCTCACTGAATGGCTTTTTCGTGCCCGAGAATTTGTTTGAGACGTTCGAGTTGAGTGATCATCTTATAAATATATAGTTACTCGTATTATGGACAGCTATGATACGGGTGTTGACCAGGCTGATTGACTGTTGGCGGCGGTTCAATGGCGACCACTACCTTACCTCTCGGCACATCGAAAGGGATGTGCAGTTCTAGCCCGGCGGATGCACTACGGGT
>JAEXTI010000354.1 GCA_023406965.1 Chloroflexota bacterium | reverse complement strand
TGGCGGCCTGTACAGCGCGGGGATGTGGCTGGCAGCCCCGGACGAGATCACCGGGCGGCCGTTTTGGCTGATTGCTATGGCAGCGCTGGCTGTAGCCTGTGTCATTCAGGGGCAGCCACAAGCCAGCTTGGCCTGGGGCATCGCGTTGATCCTCGGCGGCGGGGCATTCCTGCTGTATGGCGTGCGCAGGCGCGCCTTGTTATTTTTGCCTGTCCTGATGATGATCAGCCTTTCTGGTTTGCCTTTTACTCCAACCGCTTCGGGTTGGCTGGGGTTGATGGGCTTGCCGGTGAACCTGGTCGATGTGAGCTTTTTGATTGTGCTGGTGCTGTTGCTGGCGGGAGCCTTGCGCCATGTCCTGCGGCCCGGCGAGGTGTGGGAAAGCCTGGAGCGCTGGGCGCGGGTGGTTTACCCCATTGGACTGGCGGTGCCGGTTGCGGCTTTGTGGATGATTGGGGTGGTCGGCTGGCCGGGCTCGTTTAGCGCGGGCGTGTGGTGGGTGGCCCCCGGCGCGGCGCTGTTTGGTTTGGCGGGGTGGGGCTGGTTGCGGCTGACCACCCGTTGGGATCAAGTTGACCGGGTGGCGGGGCGCTGGGTGCGGGCCACGGGGCGGCAGTTTGGGCGCACACTGGCGGGGCTGTTGAGCCTGTCCTGGCTGTACGGGCTGATGTGGGGCGTTTACCGGGTGACCCAGCGGGTCATTCAAGGGTTGACAGAGGTTCTGGAGGGCGAGGGCGGCATATTGTGGGTGTTTGTGCTGCTGGCTTTGTTCCTGGCTGTCCTCCGCTCGCGAGGGCTCCAATGATCGAGGCCCCCTGGATTTACATTCCCGTGGCAGTTCTTGCGCTCACCGCCCTGTTCTTGCTGGTGAACTGGAACTGGCGCGCAGGCATTGTCGCCCTGGCCATTCAGTACCTGGCGGTTTTCTGGCTGACGGCCGCCGCATGGCCGCTAGGTTTGGCCGTGGTCAAACTGGTGGCCGGATGGATGGCAGGGGCCATTCTGGGCGCTTCTCAAGCCAGCGAAGAATCCCTGGAGGAAGCGGGTAGCCGTATTGCGGGCGCGCGTTTTCGACTGGCGGCTGCCATCATGGTGGGTCTGCTGGTGCTTTCGGTGTTGTCGGGGGCGGAATCCAGGCTGCCTGTGCCGCGACCTTTGTTGATGGGCGGGCTGGCGTTGATCAGCCTGGGACTGTTGCAGTTGGGCATGACGGTGCGCCCACTGCGGATTGTGTTGGGCCTGCTGACCGTGATGAGCGGTTTCGAGATTGTTTACGCCGCGATCGAATCCTCTGTATTGCTGGCCGGGCTGCTGGCAGTGGTAAACCTGGGACTCGCTTTTGTGGGAGCTTATTTGTTGGCAGCCCCTGCCTTGGAGGATAACCCATGAGCGCGCCGCTGATTTGGATTTTGGCGCCGTTTGGGGTGGCGACGGTATTATGGCTGTTACAGCGAAAGACTCTGCTGGTGGCCTGGGTGGGACTGGTGCTGTGTATTGTGCTGGCGGCGCTGGCGGCAGCCGTGCCCATCGGCGAGCGTATTCCGGGGGTTGGGCTGCGCATCGAGCCCGAGTTAATCGTCTTGGGCAGGCGGCTGTTGGTTGAAAATGCCGACCGTCCCTTATTGGTGTTCTGTTATGTCATTGGCGCCTTCTGGATTGGCGGCTCGCGAGCAAGTAAGGCGAACCGGCTGGTTGCCCCGGTTGGGTTGGCGATTTTAACCATTCTCCTGGCAGCCTTGTCGGTGGAGCCATTCCTGTATGCCGGTCTGCTGGTGGAAACGGCTGTGCTGCTCAGCGTGCCGATGCTGGTTCCGGCTGGATCACGGGCCGGGCAGGGCGTTCTGCGTTATGTCGTGTTCCAAACCCTGGCGCTGCCGTTTTTCCTGGTTGCTGCCTGGGGGTTGAGCGGTGTGGAGGCTAATCCGACCAATACGGGATTGGCGCAGTTGGCGGTGGTTTTGCTGGGCCTGGGCTTTGCTTTCTGGCTGGCCGTCTTCCCTTTTTACACCTGGCTGCCTTTGCTCACCGGGCAGGCCCAACCCTATGCGGTGGGTTTTCTGATGATGGCTATGACCACATCGGTGTTGATCCTGGGGCTCAACGTGCTGGGACAATTCGGTTGGCTGAGCAGCGACCCGGGCCTCTTTGGCATTTTGCGCCTGTCGGGCGGGATGATGGTGGTGACAGCGGGAGTGTGGGCGGCTTTCCAGCGGGATGTTGGCCGTTTGTTTGGGTATGCCGTGATCATCGAGACGGGTTATTCGCTGCTGGCTTTGAGCTTGCAGGAAAGCCTGGGGATGGAGATCTTTGTTATGATGTTCTTGCCGCGGTTGGTGGGGCTGGGCCTGTGGTCGTTGGCGGCTGGAATTTTGCAGCGTGAGACTGGCTCGTTGCAGTTCAACCGGCTGGAGCGGGCGGCGGAAAAGCTGCCTTTTGCCACGGCTGGGTTAGCGCTGGCGTACCTGTCCCTGGCGGGACTGCCCCTGTTGGGAAGCTTTCCCCTGCGCCAGATCCTGCTCCAAGAGGTGGCGCGCACTTCGCCCTTTGGGGTCATCTGGGTACTGGGCGGCAGCCTGGGGTTGATGTTTGGCGCATTCCGGCTGCTGGCAGTGCTGACGGGCGGTTATTTTGGGCCACGGAAAGCGCAAGAGTCTTGGTTACAGATGGCACTGCTGCTGCTGGGAGTACTCTCTTTACTGCTGATGGGGGTCTTCCCCCGCGCGCTTTTTCCCTGGATGGCTCGCTTGCTGGAGGCCATCCCGGCGTTATATTGAGCGGGTTATCAGCCACCACTCCCAATTTGGGTTTCTAAAACAATAGCTAACAGCGAGCCATTCTTAAAGACCGGCCCTTTGGGAGTTGCCGTGGTAGATGTCTCACCACACCGTTTTACAATGAACCCAAAGCTCCCCAATATCTGAAATTCACGGGTATAATTTTTCTGGCAAGGGAAGCTGTAATGGCCCGGCGCCAGTGCTGACTTTCCCGGAAAGGAATTCGATAATTATGGATCTTGATCAACTTCAAAAACGGATCGATTGGTTGGACGCGGAACGCAGAAAAGATAAGGCGATCATTTCTACGCTGGAAGAGCGCCTGGCTCGGATGGAAGAGGGCTATCCGAAGCTGGACGAGCAGGCGAAAGAGATGAACAGCGAAATCATCCGCCTTTCGACATTGATGGCGCGCTTCGACCAATTGGATGCTTCGCTGGCTCAGATTCGCCAGGATAATACTCGCGCGGTTGAGTCGATTGAAAAGCTGCGCATGGATCGTGACCGCGAGCTTGAGAAAGCCCGCCTGGGCGACCTGGAAGCGCTTAACCGGGCCATTGGCGAAGTTCGCAAAGGCTTAGAGCCCATCCCTGAACTGCGTAAGGCGGTGCAGGCTCGTGTGGAAGAAGATTTTCGCCTGTCGCGTTTAATCGAAGAAATGGAGATGAAGGTGGTAGAAGCTCGGCGTTCCGATGAGGAATACCGCCGGGCGCAGAAGCTGCTCGAAGAAGGCCAGCGCCAGGAAGCCAAACGGGTCGCCGACCTGCAAGGCGAGGTGACTGCCATGCGCAAGCGGTTGGATGAACAGCGCGGCAAGGTGGATTTGCTGAACGACAGCCTGCGTAAATACGATGTGCGCATCAATGAACTTCAAGTGGCTGAATCGGACCGCCGCCAAACCCAAACCGCCTTCATCGACAAGCAAAACATGGCGTTTGTGGAACGCGAGCGGATTTGGAAAGAGTGGCAATCACGTTTCGAGATCATCGAGCAACAAGCCTCGGGTTTGGATGTGCAATTGCAGGCGTTGGAGACGACCCACCGGGCGGTCAGACGCGCGCAAGAGGGATTCGAGGATGTCAGCCAGCGCTTTGAACGGCGGATAAACGAAATTACCGAGATGCAGCGGCTTTCAGAGGAGCGCTTCCGGCAGGAGTGGGTTTCGTTCCGTGCAGAGGACCAAAAACGCTGGACCAATTACTCTTTGGTGCAAGAAGAGCAGCAACGCGATTCGGGACGGCAGTTTGAGAAGATTACCGAGCGGATCACCGAATTTGAGGATGCGCTGGCGGATGTGCAAGACATGCTCAAACTGCTCACCGCAGAGACGCAAAAGCGGCTGCAAGGATTGCTCGCAATCGCGCACGATTGGATGGAAGAATACGACCGGGCCTTTGGCCGGACCGGGTAAAGGGCCGCGGCGATGCGAGTTATCGGTACCGCCGGGCATGTCGATCACGGTAAGTCTACGCTGGTTGCCGCGCTGACGGGCATCCATCCCGACCGACTCAAAGAAGAGCAAGAGCGGGAGATGACCATTGACCTGGGCTTTGCCTGGATGAGCCTGCCGGGCGGCGAAACGGTAGGCATTGTGGATGTGCCTGGGCACCGTGATTTTATTGAAAACATGCTGGCAGGGGTGGGCGGCATTGACGCTGTCCTGTTTGTGGTGGCGGCGGACGAAGGCGTGATGCCGCAGACGCGCGAACATTTGGCCATTCTGGATATCTTGCAGGTTGAGAGCGGCTTGATTGCGCTGACGAAGCTGGATTTGGCTTCCGACCCGGACTGGCTGGAGATGGTGACTGCGGATGTGCGCGAAGCCGTGCGGGGAACCGTGCTGGAGAATGCACCGGTGATTCCGGTGTCGGCTAAGACGGGTCAGGGCTTGCCGGATTTGATTGGGGCGATAGAACAGTGCCTGGCTGAAAAGCAACCACGCCCCGACCTGGGCCGTCCGCGCTTGCCCGTGGACCGGGTCTTCACGGTTACCGGATTTGGCACGGTGGTAACGGGAACGCTGATCGACGGGCAGTTCAAATTGGGGGAGGAAGTAGAAATCCTGCCTTCGGGGGTCAAGGGCCGCGTGCGCGGGCTGCAAACGCACAAAAAGAAAGAACAAAGCGCTGTGCCAGGCAGCCGCACGGCGATGAATATCAGCGGAGTGGACGTGGATGAGGTGCGGCGGGGGGATGTCATCGCGCATCCGGGGCGCTATCGCCCCACTGGCCTGATGGATGTACACTTCGGCTTGCTGGCAGACGCCTCGGCGCCGCTGAAACATTCCAGCGATGTGAAATTTTTTGTGGGCAGCTCGGAGGTGCAGGCGCGGGTGCGGCTGCTGGGAACCGAAGAACTGCGCCCAGGCGAGCAGGGTTGGCTGCAACTGGAGCTGCGCGAGCCGGTGGTGGTGGTGCGCGGTGATCGGTACATCTTGCGGCGGCCATCTCCAGCGGAGACTCTGGGCGGGGGCAGCGTTGTTGACCCTTACCCCAAGCGGCGGCACCGGCGCTTTGCCGGAGAAGTCATCGCCCAACTCGAGGCGTTGATGCGCGGCTCGCCCAGCGAGGTGCTGGCGCAGGCTTTCATGGCTTTGGGTTATGCCTCAATCAAAGATGCGGTAGCCCGTTCACGATTGGGCGCGACGCAGGCTCAGGCAGCCATTACCGAACTGGTAGAAAGCACCCAGATTCTGGTATTGGAGCCGGGAGCCGTTGCGGCGACGAGCGACCTGCTGGCGGTGGCAGCCGGACGGTGGGCCGTGGATAGCCAAAAAGCCCTGGGCGAAGTGCAAAGCTATCACCGCACCAATCCGTTGCGCAGAGGAATGCCGCGGGAAGAATTGAAAAGTCGCATGAAAATGCAGCCCCGAATTTTCAACGCGGCGGCGCGACAGTGGGTTAGCCAAGGGCTGCTGGAAGAACGGGTAGCTTTGGTGGCCCTGCCTGGGCACACGGTGGCGTTTTCGGCTCAGCAGCAATCCCAGGTAGAGCGGCTGCTGGCGAAGTTTGCCGCAGCGCCTTATGCCTCGCCCTCGGTGAAAGAGGCGCAGGCTGAAGTAGGCGAGGATGTTTACCAGGCGCTGATTGAGATGGGCAAACTGGCGCAGGTGTCATCAGAGGTGGTGTTCCGTAAAGAAGATTACGATGGCCTGGTTGCTCTGGTGAACGAACACTTTACGAAGGAAGCCACCTTGACGGTTGCACAGTTGCGCGACCGCCTGAATACCAGCCGCAAATACATCCTGGGATTCCTGGAACATCTGGATGCGGCCGGTGTGACCGTTCGAGACGGCGATTTTCGAAAATTACGCGCGCGGCGCTGAAGTTTTGGACCTATCCGAAAAAACGGAAGGGAAGCAATTTTGAGGTTTCTAGGGTCCCCAGTCCGCTTCCACATCCCAGGCGGTGGTGGTCAGCACGCGGGTTTGTTTTGAGCCGTCTGAGCGCATAACATAAAGGGCGAAGGTATCGTTCCCATCGCGCCGCGTGGAGAAGAGGATCCACTGCCCATCGGGTGACCAGGTCGGGTTTTCATCGTCGGTTGTGCTGTTGGTCAGGCGGCTGGGTTCGCCTCCATCCAGGCTCAAGCTGTAGATTTCGTTATTACGGTCTTGGTCCGAGACGTAGACAATGCGGGTCCCGTCCGGCGACCAGGCCGGAGTGATTTCGTTGTAGGGGGTGTCCGTCAGGCGCTTCAGGCTGGTCCCGTCGCGGTTGATGGTATATAGTTCAAAGTTGCCTTCACGGAGAGCCGAAAAGACGATTTGAGTCCCATCGGGCGACCAAGACGGCCAGAATTTGGCTGTGTTGAGGGTGGGTAGGAGCGTCACCTGGCTGCCGTTCGATTGCATGATATACATTTCATTGGAGTCTTCGCGATTGGAGAGAAACAGGATCTCGGTTCCATCGGGAGACCAACTGGGCTGGGTGTCTTGAGCGGGGTCATTGGTCAGGTTCACGGACCTTCCGCTGGAAACATCTAAAACAAAGATGTCGGCCTGCGACTCGTAGACGATCTGGCTGCCGTCGGGGGACCAATCAGGGCTGGTATCCATTGCCTGGCTGTCAGAGGTCAGGTTGGTCAATCCAGAGCCATCCGCGTTGACCAGGAAGAGATCAATGGTGCGGATGCTGCGGTTGGAGGAGAAAACGATTCGACCAACACCAAATTCGGGCGGCACGGTGGGAGTGACGGTGGGCGTGGATGTTGCCGTGGGACGAGGTGTGCGTGTAGGCGTAGAGGAGGGCGTGGGGGTCACCGAAGGGGTGAGGGTGGCTGTGGGCGTGATGGTGGCGGTGGGGAAGAATACCCTGGCGACGAAGGGAACCTCTTTCACGCGGGTGGGAACATCATAGGCAAAGATCAGGTATACGCCTGCCAGAAGCACCACCAGGCCAAAAGGCGGCAGGATATATCGCCAAAGGGGAATGCGGCGGCGACCTTTTTTGCGTAGTTCTTTCAAATCCAGCGAATCAACCTGTTCATCTTGAGCAGGTTTTTTGGATTTTTTCTTGTTCTTTGGCTCTTTCTCTTTCTTCTTACCTTTTTCTTGTTCCGTCTTCTCAGAGGGTGTTTTCTCGATACTCTCTTCGGGAAGCTCCGGCTCAATGCGCGAGAGGGC
>JAEXTI010000285.1 GCA_023406965.1 Chloroflexota bacterium | reverse complement strand
TGGGCCTGCCCCCCGAGTTGGTCTGGCGGCAGCCCTTCCCCGGCCCGGGGCTGGCGGTGCGCTGCCTGGGCGAGATCACCTGGGAGCGGCTGGAGCGCTTGCGCCAGGCGGATGCCATCTTCACCGGTGAACTGGCTGCCGCCGGGCTGCTCAACCGCGGCCTCGAAGACGTGCCCGGGCGCATTTCACAGGCCTTCGCGGTGCTGCTGCCGGTGCGCTCGGTGGGTGTGATGGGCGATGAGCGCACCTACCAGGAAGCCGTGGCCCTGCGCGCCGTGACCACCGAAGACTTCATGACCGCCGACTGGGCGCGCCTGCCGCACGAGTTGTTGGGCAAGGTCGCTAACCGCATCGTCAACGAGGTCAAAGGCGTCAACCGCGTCGTATACGACATCACCAGCAAACCCCCTGCAACTATTGAGTGGGAATAGCGTATATCTTTATGAAAATGATTGGCGACACTCCTCAGTCAGAGGTTGAAAGAAACTAATTCTCATTTGAAGAGTAGCGCTAATAATCGCAAAGACCAGAGGTCTTTGCGCGTAACGTTCATGGAGGTTCGATATGCAATACGGGATGCGGTACGGTGAAGTCTTAACCAAGGCGTGGAAGATCATTTGGAAATATAAAGTGCTGTGGATCTTTGGGATCCTGGCCAGCCTGGGCGCTGGCGGAGGCGGGGGTGGCGGGGGTGGCGGCTCCAGCTATTCCAGCAGCGGCAATGGCAATGGCTACTTCCCGGAAGCAGAACAGTTTGCGCAGCAAGCTGAGAACTGGATCACGCAAAATTGGTGGGTCATCGGCGCAATCATCATTGCCGCAGTTGTGCTGATCCTGGTGGTCGCCGCGCTTAGCACTTTTGGGCGCATCGGCCTGGCCCGCGGCGCGTGGCAAGTCGATGAAGGCAAAACCAGCTTAAGCTTTGGTGAATTATTTGCCGATAGCTCAAAATATTTTTGGCGGGTGGTGCTCCTATCCTTACTCATCTTCGTGCTGACCCTGGCATTGGTGTTTGCGTTGGGCCTATCGGTCTTCCTCACCGCCGGGATCGCATTAATCTGCGTGGCTCCAATCATCTGCCTGCTGGCGCCTGCCTCCTGGCTGGTCAGTATTCTTATTGAGCAGACCGTGGTAGCCATCGTCGGCGAGGACCTGGGCGTGATGGATGGTCTCAAGCGCGCCTGGGAAGTGTTCCGCGCCAATGTAGGACAAATGATTGTCATGGGCCTGGCGTTGGGGATTGGCTCGTTCGTCGTACATTTGCTCATCGCCCTGCCCTTCATCCTCACCCTCGTGCCCATGCTCGGCAGTCTCATTGCGCAGAACGAAGGAGCGCTGCGCACCGGTCTGACCGCCACCATCGTACTGGCCTGCCTCTACGCGCCGGTGGCGCTGCTGCTGGGCGGCATCGTCCAGTCTTACCTGGGCACCGCCTGGGCGCTCACCTTCCGCCGCCTGACGGGCAAGAGTGAAGCGGCAGTGGTTCCCTTGCCGTACGAAGTCGCCTAATTTCGTTACGATGGATTCAAAGCCCTGTGGCCTAAAAAAAGCCGCAGGGCTTTTTTATACCCACTCGAACCAGGGCGGTGTGAGGGTCGCCATTTCGCGCATCTTCGACTATCTCATCTTTAGAGCACATAGGTAGACCATCCGGGCGCGGAGACCGCGCCGCTACCAGATTGTCGGCCAGGTTTCTATACCTGGCGCAGTTGAGGGTAGGATACCGTCATTCCTTAAATCAGGCGTTATCAAACGGCGAGGCTACCAGAACCGGGTAGATTTCCTTGTCGAATCTCGCCTCGCCGCTACAGAATGTTTTAGATTCGCCAACCTGAATTCACAAGGGCTTAAGTCCACTTTTCAGTATAATTAACACAAGGAGGGCCCAATTATGGCCGACTACCTGAGTGTTGCCGAAGCGGCAAAAGATCTGGATATTTCCGCTGCTTCGGTGCGAAATTTGATTAAGAAGGATGAATTGCCGGGTTCCTTCCGCAATCCATCCGGTGTGTGGGTCATCCCTGCCGAAGCGGTCAAAGATTACCGCGCCCAAAACAAGAAGACTACAAAAAAGAAAAAGCCTGCTTCCACCACCACGGCGAAAAGCAAAGAAAAGAAAACCACCCGGCGCAAAACCACACGGAAATCCAGCGCGGGCATTGGGCTGGATGATCTGCTGCCCGTAGTCACTTTTTTCATCCAAAGCCGTTCGGACCTGACCGCGCAGCAAAAGGAAGAAACCATCGAGAAGGTTGAAAAAGCCGTCAGGGCTGCTTCCACTCGGGGGAAAATTAGCCTGAAGAAATTGCGAGCAGTGCTAAAAGCCGTAGGAATAGAACTCCCCGAAACCGTTGATAATATCGCCGACGTGCTGGAGAATCCGGCTCAAGGAGCTCTGGCCCTGCTGCTCAAGGCCCTGCAGAAAAAGAACGCAGAGGAAGAATCATGAGCATGAAGAACATCAAACTCCTTCTGATGGCTGTCGCTGTGATCCTCATTGTGGGGTGGGGAATTGTGGCCTTCAAAGCGATGGGAAACCGCAACAATTCATCCGCGCCTGACTCTGCCACCTGGGAAGTCATTCATCTGAATGATAGCAACGGCGACGACCGCTATATTCTCTCGGCAGCCTACCCGGTGATCCAGAATCAGGCCGCTGCCGTGAACTTCAATTCCGAGATCGAGAAAATTGTACAAGATGAGCTGAAAACCTTTCGCTTTGACGCCGCCGTGGCGGCTGAATCGGTGGAAGAAGGCACGGGAAGCATGTTGCAGATGGATTACGCCGTGGTCTTCAACCAGCAAGGCCTGTTCAGCATGTATTTACACAAGTTAAGCTTCATCGAAGGGTCACAGCGCCCCGGAGAGGTCAACATCCCTTACAATTACGATCTCAAAAACAATCGCCCCCTAACCCTCGCGGACCTGTTCAGCAAGAAAGCCGACTACCTGGCCTTCCTATCGGAATACTGCACAGCCGACCTAAAAACACGATTCAATGAGGCGCTGAATACCGCCGAAGGACTGGCCCCGGTTGCCGAGAACTTTGCCCATTGGAATCTGACCCCCGGCGGGATCGAGTTTACCTTCAGCAACTTCCAGTTGGGGCTGGATAACGCCACTGGCGACCAGAGTGTGCTGGTGCCCTATTCTGCCCTCAAGTCGTTGATTCAATCCAACGGGCCGTTGGGTTGGGCAAAGTAACCGTCATAATCAGGGAATTGTTGGGTTTCGGGCGATTGGTCGAAGGCTCCCTTTATCGACAACCAAGGGGCACGCGTAAGCCGCCCTCAATCCAACCTACAAACCAACGATCTAGATCGTGGTTGCAACGAGTGGCACGAGCATTTCGGTGCGGGTCAGACCGCCGTGGCGGCCCAGCATCACATTCTCCTTGCTGGACCACCACAGAGACGTATCTCCTTGCGCCGCCAGGATTACATCTCCCACCCGGTCGGGCAAGCGGGGATGCATTCCACGCGGGCCAAACAACCCTGCCGCCAGGGCTTGCTCACTCGGGTAAACGCGCAGGCTGCCGGGCCAGGCCTGCTCTAAGCCCTCAAGGAAGCGCTGCTCGCGCCCAGGGCGCAGGAAAGCAAAGGCCAAACGGCTCTCCCCAGCGGGCAGCATAGAGAGGCAATTCAGCAATTCGGGCTGCTCGCGCAGGTCGCACACCGAGCGCAGCGGCGTCGAGACGTGCCCGTGGTCGGCGGTGAGCAAAAAGAGCGTGTCGCCCTGCCCCTGGCTGCGCGCCCGGGCCAGGAAACGTCCCAGGTGGCGCGCCAGCACGGTCAACTCCAGGCGTACGCGCTCATCGCCCGGATTGTAGCGGTGCATCAGGTCATCCAGCGCGCTCCAGTAGAAGTACAGGTATTCGCGCCCGTCTCCGCGCGCGGACAGGCGCTCCTCCAGCGAGACGAACAGGTCGCTGAGGCTCCACACCGGCGCGACTTTAGCCCCCTGAAAAAGCATGGTCGAAAGCCCCGAACGAGCTATGGCGTAATATTGTAAAACTGTGGTTTGCACGCCCTGAGCGGACAGGCCGGTTGCCACCCCGGGTACGGGCAGAAAGGTCTCGGGGCGGAAACCCGCCTTGCTGAGGCTGCCCACATCCCCAGCGAAGGTGGCCGGGGCATGGAGGATCATGTTGGCGGTCACGCCGTATTCTTTCAGGTACATCTCATAGCCCACCACGCCATGCTCGGCGGGGTAAGCCCCGGTCCACAGGGTGGTTAAGGCGGTGGAGGTGGTGGCCGGGACGACGCTGGTCAGCGGAGCCAGGACAGCTTCCTCGCCCAGCGCTTCTGCCAGGCCGGTTTCGGGGTCGGCCAGGGCCGCCTGGAACTGCTCCAGGCCCAGCCCGTCGATGACACCCAGCACCACGCGGCGGTAACGGCCCGCCAGCGGGCCGAGCAGAGCGTCGTCCAGGGCAGAGGCCATGTTATCGAAAGGCTCTGCCCCCAGAAAGCGGAAGATTCCCGCGGGCAAATTCGCCAGAGAATAACCGTCGTAACGTGGGGCGTAACCCTGCGGGCCCAGGTCCAGGCCCGGCAGGCGGTGGGACTCGAGGCGGGGTAAGAGTTCAGGGGTGAGATCGAGCATGACATCTTTCCTTTCTATGCCGAATCATATCAGATGTCGAGGAAAACGACTCAGCCCAACTTGCCAAACCCCCGGCCCCTGGGCTATACTGTTAACTGCCCGGAGCGTTCCGGGGCGCGTTTTCCAATCCGTTTTCTCAGTTTGGGAGGTCTGTTTTTTATGGCAGCCGATACCCCGTTCAAGCTGACCTATTCCACCATGTTCAACCCACCCGAAGAGCTCCATACCCGCTTTGAAGAAGCGCTGGCCCAGGTCAAGGCCAATTTGGGCAAGGAGCACGCCATGATTATCGACGGCAAAGAGCGTTATGCCGCCGAGAAGTTTGAGAACCGCTCGCCGGCCAACACGGATGTGCTGTTGGGCGTGTTCCAAAAAGGCACCGCCCAGGATGCGCACGACGCGATGGTTGCGGCGCGCAAAGCCTTCCCGGCCTGGAGTCGCACCCCCTGGCAGGAGCGCGTGGCCCTGGTGCGCAAAGCCGCCGACATCATGGACCGGCGTATCTTTGAGATGGGCGTGGTCATGGCCATGGAAGTGGGCAAGAACCGCATGGAAGCGCTCGGCGACGTGGCCGAAACCGCCGACCTGCTGCGCTACGCATGCCAATCGATCGAGGAGCACAAAGGTTTCGTCACGGAGATGAACCGCGACCCGCTCGTCGGGTTCCAGTCCACCAACATGTCGGTGTTGCGCCCTTACGGCGTGTGGCTGGTGATCAGCCCCTTCAACTTTCCCGGCGCGCTGACGGGCGGCCCCACCGGCGCGGCGCTGGTGGCGGGCAACACGGTGGTGGCCAAACCTGCCACCGACACCCCCTGGACGGCGCGCCTGATCGCCGAGTGCATGCGCGAAGCGGGCCTGCCCGACGGCGTGTTCAACTACGTGACTGGCCCGGGCAGCACATTGGGCCAGGCCCTCATCGACAGCCCCGAGGTGGACGGCGTGACCTTCACCGGCTCGTTCGACGTGGGCATGAAGATCTATCGCGACTTTGCCAACGGGCGCTACGTGCGGCCCGCCATCCTGGAGTTGGGCGGCAAGAACCCGGCGATCGTTTCGCGTCACGCCAACCTGGAAGACGCCGCCACGGGCATTGTGCGCTCGGCCTTTGGTTTGCAAGGGCAAAAATGCTCGGCCTGCTCACGCGTGTTCATCGAGGAACCCGTCTACGACGAGCTGGTGAAGCGCATTGTGGCCTTGACCAACAAGCTGGTCATCGGCGACCCGACCGAACGCAGCGTGAACATGGGCCCGGTGGTCAACCGTGGCTCGTACCGCGATTACCAGAATTTCAGCGAAGATTTGCACCAGCACGGGCGCATCCTGACCGGCGGCAAGATATTGAGCGAGGGTGATTATGCCAAGGGTTATTTCGTTACCCCTACCCTGGTAGACAACCTGTCCGCCGAGCACATCCTGTGGCAGCAGGAAATGTTCGTGCCCATCACCACGCTGGCCAAAGTCAAGAACCTGGACGAGGCCATGACCCGCGCCAACGACGTGGCTTATGGACTGACCGCCGGGGTGTACGGCTCGGACGAAGAAGTGGAATGGTTCTTCGACAAGATCGAAGCCGGTGTTACCTACGCCAACCGCCCGCAAGGGGCTACTACCGGCGCGTGGCCGGGATTCCAACCCTTTGGTGGCTGGAAGGGCTCCGGGGCTTCCGGCAAGAATTCCGGCGGCGTGTATTACGTGCCGTTGTATATGCACGAGCAAATTCGCACGCTCGTGCGCCGCGCCTGAGTTGATCCTGCTCCCGGCCGGATGGCAAAACCACCCGGCCGGGAATCTCACCACCTATGACCTTCACGCATCGCCTGGGAAATTTTTTCACCATCGTCGGCGCCGCCCTGGTGGCCTTGTTCGTCATTACCGACCTGGGTGACAAACCGGCCTTTGGATATTTCTTCTTTGGGCTGGTGACCGTGGTGCTGGGTCTGTACCTGCGCTGGCGCTCACCCAACCAGCCTGCTGCCCCCGCTGGGCGCTTTACGATCATCAAGCGGATGCGCGAGCGAAAGACCGTCAAACCAACCAAACCCGCCTTCCGTTTGCCTTCCTTCAAACGCTCATCGCCCCCACCGCAAAACCGTTCCTCTCAGGGCGGCCAATCGGGTGGAGGCTCCAGTTCCAGTTCAAATTACGATTCCAAGTCCAAATCCAAGAAAAAGTGATTTTTTAATTCAACTATGAATAAACTGTGTTCTCTTTCCGAAGCCATTGCGCAAAACGTTCACGATGGTGATTGTGTCTACCTGGCCGGGTTCACCCACTTGATCCCTTTCGCGGCAGGCCATGAGATCATCCGGCAGGGGCGCAAGGATTTGATCCTGGCGCGCGCCACACCCGACCTGGTCTACGACCAGATGGTGGCGGCTGGATGCGCCAAAAAGGTGATTTTCTCCTACATGGGCAACCCGGGCGTGGGGTCGCTGAAGGTGCTGCGGCGCATGGGGGAGGCGGGGCAGATCGAGTGGGAGGAATACTCGCACTTTGGCATGATTACCCGCTTGCAAGCGGGCGCCTCGGGGCTGCCTTTCCTGCCCATGAACCAGACTGCCGCGCCCGACCTGGAGCAGGCCAACCCGCTGTACCGCCGCGTGACCGACCCCTACTCGGGCAAAGAGGTGATCGTGGTGCCACCGCTGCACCCGGACGTGGCGGTAGTGCATGTCCAGCGGGCCGATGCGCGGGGCAACGCTCAGATTTGGGGGATCATCGGCGAGCAGAAAGAGGCCGCCTTCGCCGCCAAACGGGTGGTGCTGACTGCCGAGGAGATTGTGGACGAGGCCGTGATCCGCGCGGACCCCAACCGCACACTGATCCCCGAGTTCATCGTGGACGCGGTGGTACACGTGCCCTACTGCGCGCACCCTTCCTATACGCAGGGGTATTATGACCGGGATAACGAGCTGTACTTGCTGTGGGACGAGATCAGCGAGACAGACGAGGGTGTGCAGGCTTACCTGAAAGAGTGGGTCTATGGCCTGCCCGACCGCGCCGCCTACATGGAAAAGCTCGGTACCGAGACGCTGGCCCGCCTGCAGGTACCCCCGCGGTTCAGTGGGCCGGTCAATTATGGAGAATACTAAAAAGAGTTATCATCTGCGAATACCACGAAAAGGAATCAAAAAGAATTTTCTCCACGAATGACACGAATTTCACGAATTTTGGGAAGAAATGGAAGTACAAAAAACAATTCACAACGAGAACCTGGTATTAGGCAAAGAAGTTTACGCTCTGGTTGGAGCGGCGATGGAAGTCCACACACAATTAGGCTGTGGATTCCTCGAGTCGGTCTACCAGGAATCCTTTGAGATGGAGCTAAGCACCAGAGACATCCCCTTTGAGGCGCAAAAAGTCCTACCAATTCAATATAAAGGTGTGAGGCTTGAAAAAACCTTTACCGCTGATCTGGTTGCTTATGGCCAAATCATCATTGAGTTAAAAGCTCTCGACAAGCTTACGGCCCAAGCAGAAGCCCAGGTGATCAACTACTTGAAAGCCAGCAAAATGCCCGTCGGGTTGCTTGTAAATTTTGGCGGGCGCAGCCTTCAATGGAAGCGAATTGTTTATTGATGGCAAGCCTTTTACAATTCGTGTCATTCGTGTAATTCGTGGAGAAATTCCGAGTCAACTATGAACACTACAACCACTTTTACCTCCTCTGAGCTGATGACGATTAACGCCGCGCGGCTGCTGCGCGATGGCGACGTCGTATTCGTGGGTGTGGGCATTCCCAACCTGGCCTGCAACCTGGCCCGGCGCACCCACGCCCCCAACCTGTACATGATCTACGAAGCGGGGGTAATTGGCGCGCGACCCAGCCGCCTGCCTCTGTCCATCGGCGACCCCACCCTGGTCAGCGGCGCCGCCGCGGTGTGCAGCATGTACGATATCTTCACCCTGTACCTGCAGCGCGGCAACGTGGACGTGGGCTTCCTGGGCGGAGCGCAGATCGACCAGTTCGGCAACATCAACGCCACCGTCATCGGTGACTACCAGCACCCCAAGGTGCGCCTGCCCGGCTCCGGCGGCTCGATGGAAATTTCGGCCTGGGCCAACCGCTGCTACATCATGACCCCGCACCAAAAACGGCGCTTTCCGGCCCGTGTGGATTTCCACACCTCGGCGGGATTCCTCAGCGGGCAGGGCGAGCGCAAACAAGCCGGTGTGCGCGGCGGCGGCCCCCAGGCCGTGGTCACCAATTTGGGAATCCTCACGCCCGATGAAAATGGCGAGTTGATCCTTTCGGCGCTGCATCCCGGCGCCACGGTGGAACAGGCTCAGGAAAACACCGGCTGGCCGCTCAAAGTGGCCGCCGATCTGCGCCACACCGAACTGCCTACGGAGGAAGAACTGCGCATCCTGCGTGAAGAGCTGGACCCAGGCAAAATCTACTTAAAGTAACGTGGGTCCGAACTGACGGTAGGGTAAACGCATCATGGATTTTTGTTCTAAAAAACCTGAGACCTTTCGCCATATTTGCGGTATTTCCCCCACCCTACCCTCCTCTCAAGGGTAGGTTTTTAAGGGCCAAGGGTCCGGGAAGAAACGGCCGAAAGGTAGGGGATCACGGTTTATCAAAGCAGCCAAGATCACATCCAGGCCACGAGAAAAGCAACTGAGAATACGACTTCGCGATGAAGATTTCTTGGTTAGGCGAGCAATGTGGGTGGGCGGCAAGGCATGTAGGTTAGCCA
>JAEXTI010000210.1 GCA_023406965.1 Chloroflexota bacterium | reverse complement strand
GTGTGCTTGTGGTTGGGAAGAATTCCCTTCAAGTATGCTTTACGCGCGCTGCTGGCTCCGCTGCCATTCCTGCTAATTCTGGCGGTGCTGCAGGTGTTGTGGAACGCCGGGCCGGATAACCCACCGGTGCTGTGGTCGTGGGGACGGCTGGTTTTGACTTTGCACGATCTACGCTTTGGTGTGGCGCTGCTGCTGCGTTTCTGTGGTCTGATCTTGTTCCTGGGGATCATGTCTTACACGACCTCGACCACGCAAATGACGCAGGGACTGAACGGGCTGTTGAAGCCGCTGAACGCGTTGCGGATACCGGTGGATGATTTTGTGATGATGGTCCAGATTACCCTGCGCTTCTTGCCGCTGCTGGCGCTTTCGGCAGAGCGAATTGCCAAGGCTCAGGCGGCGCGTGGAGCAGATTGGGATTCGCGCCCCGGCAGTTTCTTTGCGCGTATACGCCAGATTGTGCCCATGCTGATACCGCTGTTCATGACCAGCCTGCACCGGGCGGAGAACCTGGCTCTGGCGATGGACGCGCGGGCTTATGGATCGGGGCCGCGATCGTCGCTGGCGGAGTTAAAAATGCAACCCCGCGACTGGGTTTGCCTGGTCATCGCGGGGTTGTTGGCGGCGGGAATATTATTTTTGTAAAAATGTAACTACTTTGACAATGTCACCTTGAAATTTCGAGCTTGTGAACCCCACCCCCCGCCTGCTACGCGACCCGCTGGCAAAACTACTCTTAAAATTCAGCCCGTGTGCGGGGCTCTCGCCAGAGCGCCGAAACGGCGAGGGGAGAAAATTCTGCAAAAGCGAGGGGCTTTCGCCCCTCCCTTTTGCAGAATTCTTTCCCTCCCCCAGCAAAGCAGCTGAGTGATCGAGACTATTCGCAGCCGGGTCGCGCAGCAGGTAGGGTGGGGGCAACGCCCGAGTAGTAACGGAGAAATTACAGCTTCGATCCGGTTTGCTTGCCGACCTGAATGCGCTTCCAGGCGGCGACGACCACCAGGGTGATGAAGGCAGAGACGCCCGCTTCGGGCAAGCCATTGGCAACCACTACCGGGCCGATGACCTCCCAGGGGTAGACACCAAGGATTCCGATCATGCCAAGGACGAGGAGAGTGTTCGTCAGGCTGCCGGCGGCGCCAGAGAGAATCAAGCCGACCACAGGCCAGCGCTTGAGACCTTGCCAAATCAACCAGGCCACCGGGCCGATGAACAGGCGCGGAAGCACTGAGATGAGCGGGTTGGTGAAAATGGTGTCGCCGGGGCCGTTGGGGGCCACGGCGGCTTGAATCATGCTGAAGATGCCGAAGATCAGGCCGATCAAGGCGCCGACGATGGGGCCTTCGAGGATGGCGCCGATGATGGCGGGGACGTGCATGATGGTCAAGGAGATTCCACCAAACCAGGGAATGAAACCCCAGCGGGTGAGGCCGAGGAAGATGGCGATCGCGGCCATGATGGCGGTGACGACGATTTTGCGAGTGCGTTCTTGGGGCATAGTAACCTCTTTTTAGAGAGTGAGTTAATCAATCAAGCAAGCCTGCTTCTTGCTTTATAACACTGCATGATAGCAGAGCGATACGCTCAAAAGCTATCTGATTACGGGGTATGGTTTTCATCCCCAAAACAGACCCCTACCCGACGAGCGCTGCTGATCCAGGGGTGGTCGAGGGGAAGGGTGTTGACCTTATTGACCAACTCGCTCAGCGGTGTGGCTTGGATGACCCCGCAGCGCGAGCCTAGGGCGATGCCGTACTGCTCGTTGGCGACGTGTTCGGCGCAGGCAGTGCCGAGCTTGGTGGCAAGGATGCGGTCACCGGCTGAAGGCACCCCGCCGCGCAGCAAGTACCCAAGGATGGAGGTGCGCGTTTCGAGGTGGGTGAGGTGCTCGAGGCGGTTGGCGAGCAAGAGGGTGCTACCGACGGCGCGATTCTCGATTCGGTCGAGCGTGGCGGCGACGGTTTCGCGCTCCTCCCCGTTGCGCAGGTCGGCGTTCACCTGGCGCACCTGCTCGAAGAACTGCACGGATTCGCGGGTGCGGGCGCCTTCGGAGACGGCAATGATACTGAAGCGCTTGCCGGCTTCGTTGCGCGAGAGAATGGCTTCGGCGACGGTGTTGATGTCGTAGGGGATTTCGGGCAAGAGGATGACGTCGGCGCCACCGGCCTGGCCTGCGCCCAGGGTGAGCCAGCCGGCCTCCATGCCGATGAGTTCGACGATCATGATGCGGTGGTGGCTGTGAGCCGTGGAGTGGAGCCGGTCGATGGCTTCGGTGGCAATTTCGAGCGCGGTGTTGAAGCCGATGGAATTGTCTGTGCCGGGGACGCTGTTGTCGGCGGATTTGGGCAGGAAAACAACGTTGAGGCCGTGCTGCATGAGGTGGTAGGTGTTGGCGAGGGTTTCGCCGCCGCCCAAACAGACCAGGGCATCCAGATTGTGACGTTTATAGGTATCGAGGGCAGCATGAAGGCGGTCGCCGGTTTGACCCACGGCGAACTGGCCGGGTTGCAGGCGGCTGGCGCCCAGGATGGTGCCGCCGCTGGTGAGGATGTTGGAAAGGGCTGCCTGCTCGATTTCGATGGGGCGGTCTTGAACCAATCCATCGAAGCCGTCGGCGAAGCCGATGAGGTGCATGTTGAAGTCGGAGTAAGCTGCCTTACCAAAGGCGCGGATAGCAGCGTTGATACCTGGACAGTCGCTTCCTGCGGTTAGAATGCCAATGCGGCTTGGAGTCATACCAGATCCTCCCGGATGTCATTCATTGAAAGTTTGTTAGTAACTACTCAGGCCCTGGTAGAAAAATCCCGAATTTTTGGTGTTTTTTGTGGGGTTTGCGCGCCCGCAACCCAAAAAAAGGG
>JAEXTI010000192.1 GCA_023406965.1 Chloroflexota bacterium | reverse complement strand
TACAGTAAGGGCAACTCAACTTTCTTCAGGAAATTGATGAACACCTTGCCGGTGTGCCCTTCCTTTGCCAGCCATACTTCCGCAAAGGCTGTCGCGATCAACAACTCGATCAATTCATCGTCCAGGGTCAGCGAAACCGGCTCGACCTGACCGCTTGGAACCTGGAAGGCCTTGCGACCATCTTCCGCTCGCGCATTCTGCACCGGCCCGTACTTGAACCGTTCACGAGGCTGCTTGCCGCCCTCGATGTAATATCGCTCGATGATCTTTCGCCCAATGTTTACTCCAAAGCACGCATCAAAAGCCGCCAGCGCACGCTGAAGATGCCCACCTGGATCGCCTAACTGCAACAAACGCACATGCACCACATCCAGCGCCGTCCCCGATACAGTCCCGGCAGTAACACCCGGACGCGCCGTCGCAACGGCTCTGGCCAGAGTCCAATTTGAAACGTAAACTCCCATCCCCCCTTGGATGAGCCTGATTTGCTTGAGAAAGTCCATGATTCACTCCATTCCGGTTAAGGTTAATGGGTGTAACCCCTGGACTCTTTGGAAGATGTGCCAACTTTTGGATCAGACTATCCGCCAGCCTCCCACGCGGCGCGCAGCCACTCGGCTACCTGTTCGTCTAAATCTTCTAATCCGTTTAACTCCAGGTGGTGCATAAACCTCCCTGGGGCCGGTTGGAGCACTTCTTTCCACCGCAGTGAGGCATCGCGCTGCGGCAGACTCACCGACAGCACCAGCGGGGCCGTCTTGCCGCGCAGATATCGTCCCGGAATCCACGCCCAGGCGAACGCCCTCTTGCGCCGAAAGGCAATCTGGCTCTTGCTCACCCGCATTGCAGATGGGCATTTCTGGCTGACCAGTCGTTGCAACTCGTCAAACAAAGGTCTCGAGTCGGGAAAGTCCATGAAAAATTCATCCAGGGTTGGCAATTTCGATCCCCTCAAGCCAAAAGCTGCGCCGCTTCCGCGTCATTCAATCTTGTCAGGGTTTGCTCATCTTCCGAGCCGTTCACCAGGTACTCATAATCCGTCTCGTAGAGATAATACCCGCCGCAGAGCGGGCACTGCCAAACCTGCTTCATCCGCTCGCTGCCTGGTTTGAAATCCTTCACCATCACCAGTTGCCCGGCAGCCTCTGGCAGCCGAGTGTCGTGGTCCTCCCAGCCGAACTTTTGCCGGGCATACTCCCGGACAGACAGCCGCGAGCAAATTTCGCAGCTCCCGTCTGTACTCACTCTCCGCTCCTACCCATCTGGAAGAAGCGCCGGGCAATCATCACCGAGAAAACCGCCCACGGCACAAGCGAAGCCAGAGAGAAGATCAACCCCAACGTCCCTGCCGTCGAGGGAATGGTCATCAAAACCCCCGCCGCCAACCCCACCCAGCCGGTGGCTTTTGAAAACACCTTGCTGCGCAGCATCACCACCGCGAAGATCAACAACGCCGCCGCATTCAACACATAATAGATATCAAAAGCTGTTCCTTTGTAGATTGCCAGCAAAGCCTGCCCCGCGCCCAACAGGGCAGTTCGCTCTGCTTCGCTGGCCGCCAGAACATACTGCCTGCTAAGCGATAACATTTCAAACCCGGTGTTGGAAGCGTAATAAGCCGCGACCCCCAACACGCCCAACAGCATGGCAATCAGCACAGCCGTTTCGGATGAACGCCGTAAGGCGAAGAACAAAGCCAGGTAGATGAGCACCAGGATAGTATTGTTAAGGATATAAAGCAAATCCATGCTCAATAGCCCCAAAAAAGGGTGATCCTGCATTAAATCAATAAACCCTTCCACCGTTTCGGGTGGCGGCCAGATCACAAAAATGAGGATCTGCACCACCATGATCCCCACCACGGTCAGGGCCGCCACCCCACCCACGCGATACAGGTTCTTCCAGCGGGATTCTTCATTATCCTGTGTGACAGCCGTTTTCTTCATGAGGGGCAAACATCCTTTACCGGTTCGGAATGCTTTTACCCCACCATTATCCCACAGAAACACCGCCCGCAGGATCAGGCCAGCACCTGCTGCAGCGGCCGGCGCAGCGAGCGCGGCAGCGCCGGGCCATGGCCGTAGCGCACCAGCAGTTGCGGCAGCGCGTTTCCCAACCCCATCGCACTCTGAAACTCTCCGCGTAAACCCGCCACCTCAATAGGCTGGTTCAAAAAAGCAGATTGGATCCCCAGCGAGGTCATAGTCAACGCCAGCCGCTCATAGACCTGCCCCACTCTCACCCAGGCAGCGGGCTCATCCACCCGCGAGGCTATCACCACCGCCCCAGCCGAACTGCGCATCTTATCAGCGTCGGCCTGGGCTTGCTTCTCCGGCTTCGTTCCAGCAACCACCCGTTTGCCCAGCCAGCGCGGCGCCTCAGGGTTGCCCGAACAGCGCGAAAACAGCCCATCGGCTGTCGTCATGGCCTCTTTGCGGGTAAAACGCAGCCAGGCGATCAGTTCATCGATAAAAGCCCGGTCGGCATATTGCCGCAAAGTAGCCGAATAGACGGCATCGGCTGCCACAGCCAGTCGCTCCGGCGTGGATGCAAAGCTCAAGCTCACTCCCGGTTCCAGCGGCATAGCTTGAAGCCTGGCGAAATCTGCGCTCACCACTGGTCGCCCGTCATAGGTTGACCGTGTGTTCTGGCGCAGCGGGATGGCCTTGAATAATGGCTCGGGCTGTTGCAGATCCACCTGTAGTTTCACGCGAATGAACTCCTGCCCGCCTGGATAAGCCACTTCGGCAACATATCCTGTGGCGCGCGCGGCAATCAGCAGATTTTCCAACGCGCAACCCAGGCTAATCCATAATTCCCGGTCATCGGGATCTACCACCGCCAGCCGTCGCGACCAGTCGGGCAGCAGGGTAATTTCGCTTTCCCCGATGGCGAACTTCCACGCCTGGGCGTTGTGCCCATTGGCCGCTGTCATCGCGTATCGGATCAACTCCCGCATCGGATCATCCATGCTATCCTCCATGTAAGCCGAGTGCGACTCCAGCGCCGCCTCATCATAATCCAGCCACGGCGCATAAGTTGCCAGTAAATATCCCCCTGCTACGGTTCCACCCGCAGCCGCCAACAATTTGATAAATTCTCGGCGGCTGAACCGCCTGCTAGTTCCTGCGCTCATTGTTCCCTCCCGAAATACGGCGCCAAGACTTTCATCACCAGGCCTGCGCCCACGCCAAAATCTGCTTCGGTCACCTGGCGGCCAAACGTCTCCAGATAGTTCAGGTAATGGTTAGCAATGATCCAGATAATCGTCAGCACTTCCTCCTGGCTGGTGCCCTGCGGAAACGCCAGCAGCCCGGCTTCCACCGCCGACTGCACCAGGCGGCTCTGCCTTTGAAAGCGCTCCTCGTACAGCCGGACGTGCCCCTCTGCCAGCGCCGGGTCGGCGTTCATCAGCGCCACCATCTCCCGGTTGAAGAAACGATATCGCCACAGCATTTTGAAGTTACCCTGGGTGAATTGTTCCACGCTCGCGCCGGAAACGGCCCCCACTTCAACCTCCCCATAGACTGCTTCCCAATCGGCGGCCATCCGCTCGTAAAGCTCTCGGATGATATGCTGTTTGTCGTGGAAGTGGTAATACAAATTGCCCGGGCTGATTTCGGCAGCCTGGGCAATGTGGTTGGTCGTGACCTTTGCGGTGCCCTGTTGATTAAACAGCTCAAGCGCAGTTTGGAGAATCAGGTCTCTGGCAGTCATAAGCGCCTCGCTTATTAGAGTAATCGCTCTAATTTTAGAGCAATTACTCTAATAAGTCAAGGGTTAGCCTGCAAGAATTCCAGAATGACCTTTTGGTATTCTTCTTGCTGCGTCACGGCGGTGGCATGCCCGCTGCCGTGGAACAGGTGCACCTTTGCTTGCGGGTACAATCCCGTGAGCCTCGCCCGCACTTCATCCGGCGTGCCCGGGTCATTGTCCGCCAGCAGAATCAGCATCCTGCCGTTCCAGGTGGACAAGTCGGCTGGGGAGAACTTTTGATCATGAAAATCGGCGGTCCGCCATAAAATGCCCAATATATCGGCCTTGGTCAGTCGATAATGGAGCATCTCCTGATAAATAGTGTGCAGCCCGGCTGTTTCTTCTGTTCTCTCCGGCATCAAGCCACCCAGGCGCTTTCCCATGATCCAGCGCAGCAGCCCCCCAGGCAGCAGGCTGAGGGTACGTGTGGCTTTACGGATGCTCTCTCCGCCTTCAGAATTTGGCGGAAGGGTGTGCGACAGGACCAGGGAGCGGGTGAACCTGGGATGTCGTCGCGCGAAAATCTGCGCCACAAAACCGCCATAAGAACCACCCACGACATGCGCGTGGTCAATCCCCTCGCGGCGCAGAATGGCGGCAATGCCCTCCACCAGCGTATCCATTGATTTCACCGGAGGATACTCAGGGGCAATTACCCGGTACTTGTCCTCCAACCCAGAAATGCTCTTCCAACTCACCTCCGGCGCGCACAACGCACCTGGAAGAAGCAAAACCGTCTCTTCTCTCGGCTCGGTGATGATATAAGCCCAGTCTTCGTTTTGATACGAAAATTCCCGGTAGGGATGCATTCTTAAAAACCGCCTGAATTCATCCATCTCGGCCGCCGGAACGCCCCGATACAGAGCCGCGATCTTTGAATCCGCTAGCAAATTCGTTCTTTTCATCTCCACACCTCCCGGGTCCAAGAATTGAGCCTATTTCGGCCTGATTACAATCCGATCAGTCATCCCCAGCATAAGCACGCTCTAAACCGGCGATATCCAGTTTCACCATCTTCAACATCGCCGATGTTACGCGCTGCACCTTCTCCGGATCTGGATCGTTCATCATCTCACCTAAAACGGTCGGAACGATCTGCCAGGAAACACCATAGCGGTCCTTCAACCAACCGCACTGCTCCTCCTCTCCGCCGTCCAGTAGTCTCTCCCACAGCCGGTCCACCTCTTCCT
>JAEXTI010000156.1 GCA_023406965.1 Chloroflexota bacterium | reverse complement strand
AGCCCCGCCGGAGTTTTGTCGCAACCCATCCGGTGAATGACCCTTGCCCAATTCATGAAAGCCACTCCGGGCTGATAGCTGACGGCTTACGGCTGACAGCTTCCCTTCCCCGTTTGCATAATCCAATAATCTACGATATGATTTAACCAACAATATCGGTCTGTCGTTCCCGGAGGGTCATTTATGGATTCCTATCCTTCTCAACAATTCGCGCCCCCGCCCGCGGCTCCCCCGGCCGCCCCGCCCAAAAAGTCGAACCGGCTGCTCATCACCTGCGGCATCATCGCCGCGGTACTTGTCTGCCTGGGAAGCATCGGCGTAGGCGCCTTCTTCCTTTTGAACGGTTCAGGCGGCGAATCAGCCGACCTGGGCGTGGCCGTCAACGCCCCGCCCCCGCTGTACCAGGACCAGGAGTATAAAATCTCGGTGCGTCTCAGCAACGACGGTGACAGCACGCTGGAAGTGAGCGAACTGCGCCTGCCCAAGACCATCCTCGAATCCTCCACCCTGCGCAGCGTCAGCCCTGCCGCCACCGGCACCGCCGACTACGACGAGCAAATCGGCTATAAGTTCGATCTTTCCCTGGATGCAGGCCAAAGCGAGACGGTCACCTTCACTTTTGAATCTGGTGCCGCCGGTGATTTCTCCGGCGAAATCACCGCCCTCACCGGGCGCAAGACCTCCTCCGCTTCGGTGCGCGTTCTGGTCAACCAGGGTCAGGCCTCGGCGCCAGAAGTCCCTGCCGCCACCCTGGCCCCGGCTGCCACGCTGGCTCCCGCCGATCTCGGCGCCATCCCCTATCAAGCCGTGGTTCAAATTATTGCCATTGTCGAATATGACGGCGAGGTCGGCACCGGCTGGACCGGCTCCGGATCGATCATCTCCCCCGACGGCCTCATCCTTACCAACGCCCACGTGGTCATGTCCGACCGCTACTACACTGTGAAAAACCTGCTGGTTGCCATGACGGTGGCCCCCGATTCCCCGCCCGAAGTGCGTTATGAGATGGAACTCTTCCAGGTGGACGAAGCCATGGATATTGCCGTTGGCAGAATCACCAAAGACGCCGATGGCAACCCCATTGACGCCTCAACGCTCAACCTGCCCACCGTGCCCCTGGGCAGTTCCGATAGCCTCAGCCTGGGCGACAACATCACCATCATTGGCTATCCCGGCATCGGCGGCGAGACCATCACCCTCACCCGCGGCGAGGTCTCCGGCTTCACCGCCGAAGACCCCTACGGTAACCGCGCCTTCATCAAAACCTCCGCCACCATTGCCGGTGGTAACAGCGGCGGTCTGGCTGCCAACGCCGACGGCGAGTTGATCGGTGTGCCCACCCAACTCGGTTACGGCGGCGATGACCAGTACGTGGACTGCCGCGTGCTCACCGACACCAACCGCGACGGCTATGTGGACGAAAACGATAACTGCGTCCCCACCGGCGGTTTCATCAATGCCCTGCGCCCGCTCACCCTGGCCCAGCCTTACATCGATGCCGCCCGGCGCGGCGAGGTCAACATCCAAACGGGTGTCGCCTCGGCCCCGCAAGAAGAAATGCCCACCGAAGACAACATCCTTTTCAGCGATGATTTCTCCAACACAGACATCTGGCCAGACGAGGTGCTCAGCACCGGTTCCGTGGGTTACTCCTCCGATGGTTATTACTACATCCAGGTAGATGATTCCAACCAGGTCATTTGGAGCGTGCCCGAAGGCACCTATGAGGATGTGGTCGTCCAGGTCGATCTTTCCGTCATCCAGGGCTCCGGCGAAAGCGAATACGGCATTGTCTGCCGCATGGTGGATGGTGAAAACTACTACACCCTCGAAATATCCGAAGACGGCTACTTCTCCATCTGGAAGCAGCAGTACGGCGAATGGACCGCTCTCTACGATTGGACCGCAACCGGCGACGCCTATTCCAGCGATCAAAGCGCGACTCTTTATGCCGGTTGCATCGGCAATGAATTGACCGTGGCCGTGAATGACACGGTTTTGGCCTCTGTCACAGACACGTCCTTCTCGTCTGGTCAGGTTGGCTTGTTTGTCGGAACCTTTGACAACCCCGGCGCTACCATCGGATTTGACAATTTCATCATATACGGACCCTAAAACATGAGCGATAAAGAATTCTTCATTGGGCGAACCGCCGCCGCCACCCCTGAAAATGTATTTTACGACCCCGACGATTTCACCACACACGGTGTCATCGTCGGTATGACCGGCTCAGGCAAGACCGGTCTGTTGATCGGCCTCCTCGAAGAAGCCGCCCTCAAAGGCCTGCCCGCCATTATCATCGACCCCAAGGGCGACCTGACCAACCTGCTCCTCCACTTCCCCGACCTGCTCCCGGCCAGCTTTGAGCCGTGGATCGACCCGGAGGCTGCTCGCCGCGAAAACATGACCGTTCCGCAGTTGGCCGAAAAGACCGCCGCCAACTGGCAAAAGGGGCTGGCGGGTTACGAACTGGGCCACGACCAACTGTTGGCCCTCAAGAACGCTGTCGACTACGTAGTGTATACGCCCGGCTCGAACACCGGCGAACCGGTAAATTTGCTGGCCTCCTTCGCCCCGCCCGCCGGTCTCACCTGGGCCGAGCACCGCGAGATCTTGCGCGAGCGCGTTTCCAGCACCGTCACCGCCTTGCTCAGCCTGATCGGCCTCAAAGACATTGACCCACTTCGCTCGCGCGAGCACATCCTGGTCAGCAACATCATCGAGACCGCCTGGAGCAAGGGTGCCGCCCTCGATCTCACCGAGCTGATTATGCAGGTGCAAACCCCACCCTTCGAGCGCCTGGGAGCCTTCCCGGTAGATAATTTCTTCCCCGAAAAAGACCGCTTTGAACTGGCCATTTTGCTCAACAACTTCCTGGCCTCGCCCTCCTTCCAATCCTGGACCGAAGGCCAGAGCCTGGATGCCCAAGCTTTCTTCTACACACCTTCTGGCAAGCCCCGTTTTAGCATCTTCTACCTGGCCCACCTGGACGAGACCGAGCGCATGTTCTTCGTCACCCTCCTCCTGGCTGCGGTCGAATCCTGGATGCGCGCACAGCGCGGCAGCCCTGGTTTGCGCGCCCTGGTAGCCTTTGACGAAATCGTCGGCTACCTGCCCCCCATCGCCAACCCGCCTTCGCGCCCTGT
>JAEXTI010000108.1 GCA_023406965.1 Chloroflexota bacterium | reverse complement strand
TTGGTGATCTGTGCGACGTCGGTACACCCGGTCTCATCCCGAACCCGGTCGTTAAGGGCGCCAGCGCCGATGGTACTCGGAGGGTAACCTCCCGGGAGAGTAGGTCATCGCCAAGAGACTTTTTCTTTTTAATACTAAAGAGGAGCCCCGCTCCTCTTTTTGATTCCCGCATCTGCTCCCCTGCCCCGTAGGGCTTGAATCCGTGGGATAATGGTTAGAATTTGTCTCTAGCAAACAATTCCATCACGACGAAGGAGAAACAACGTGAACTCCCGAAATAGTTTTGAAATTCTCTTGCTCATCGCCCGCCCCGCGGCTGGAAAGAGTGAGGTGATTGATTACCTCAAAAAGACTCCCGTAACTGAGCGCATCCAACGCTTCCACATCGGCGAGTTCAAAGAAATCGACGATTTTCCGATGTTGTGGACCTGGTTTGAAGAAGACGCGCTGCTGGAGAAAATGGGGCACCCTCGAATGCACTCGGACGAGAAAGGCTTTTTCCTGTACCAATACCAGTGGGATGTGCTGATTAAACGCATCGGGCTGGAATATCAGAAGAAGCTGAGAGATATTTCTGATTATTCAGAGACTTTCACCACGATCATCGAGTTTTCACGCGGGGCGGAGCACGGCGGGTATCAATCGGCGTTTGCGCATTTGCTGCCCGAGATGCTCCCCAAGATGGCAGTACTCTACATCGATGTGCCCTGGGAAGAATCGCTGCGCAAGAACCGCAAGCGCTTCAACCCCGATAAGCCCGACAGCATTTTGGAACACGCTCTGCCCGATTGGAAGCTGGAACGGCTATACCGGGATACCGATTGGGGCGAGGTAAGCAACTCAGACCCGCGCTTTCTGACTATTCAAGGCGTGCAGGTGCCCTATGTGGTCTTCGACAACACCGATGATGTGACTACGGGGCGAGGCGAGGCGCTGGGGCATAGGTTGGAACAGGTCCTCAAGAAATTGTGGACGCTTTATTACCCGGCTGGCAAATGATCTCCCTATTAACCACGAACTCCCCTTTGCGAAAGGGGATTTTTCTTTAATCGACAGTCAACCCACAAACCTACAATAAACCGAATACAGCCAGAAGGCCAAATGTCAGCACAAGCAGCGCAAACGGCATCACCACCATAAAGACCCCACCGGTGAGGACTCCGCTCAACCAAAGAGGTACGGAAATCGTGCTAGACAGTTTCTTTGCCAGCCATCCCGCCACTATGCTGAAGCCGATGATCAAGAATGTCGCGCCGGTCAGGTAAAGGGTGACCATTGCATCCGGCAGACTTGGGTATCCGTTGAGCATGATCATAACGAAAACTGTTGATAAAACAGCCACAACAAATAGCGGCAGAAACAGGATTACTGAGACGATATACCATTTTCCTGCTCTCGCCGGTTGATCGGCTTGCAACTTGTCCGAAAGAAAATCTCTATTCATGCCTATTCTTTCTGGTCAAGCGAAATGCTCAACCGCACGAAACCCTTCTCCGATGGCGGGTCGTAATCCTTGCTGAATCCGGCAGTGATTGCGCAGCGCACGCTGGCGACATTCTCCTCTTCCATTTCAGCGATAATACGTTTGATTGGTGGAATCTGGGCGCATTGCAGAAATTCAACAATCATTCGTTTTCCAAAGCCTCGGCGGCGCAACTCAGGATTTACCAAATATCCAATGGACCCTCTGTCATTTTCAATATCAAGTTGGATAAGCCCAATTGGCGAGTCGTTTTCATAAGCCAGCCAGCAAAAGACGTTCGGATCGTTTATTACATATTCAAACCAGGCAGGAGTGGGCGGGCAGTACCATCGGCGTAGGATTGGGTCTGTAAACCAATCCTGCAAAAGCAACAACGCCGCATTGTCGGCCGGCTTGAATTCCATCATCGTTTACTTCGATATCTGCGCGCACTCGCTGGTGGTTTGAGTGAGGAATAGGCGCGCCTGGACCCCTGCCTTCTCAAAGGCCTGTAGCATGGCTTGCCCGGCAGGCTGGGCGTCTCCGGCGCAGAAGGCGATCATGCTGGGGCCGGCCCCCGAGAGCGCCACAGCCGCCCCGGCAGCGCGCCCAGTTGCCAGCGCTTCAGCCCCGCCCGGAATGAGCTTGAGCCGGTAAGGCTGGTGCAGACGATCATCCATACTGCGGTTCAACAGGTCCATGTCGCTGCGCACAAAGGCCTCTACTACCAGCGGGGTGCGCGCGGCGTTGAAGACCGCATCGGTAAAGGGCACTTGCCTGGGCAGCGCTTCGCGAGCTTCGCGGGTTGAAAGGCGCACATCCGGCAGCACCACCGCAGCCTGGAGGGTGGGCACCTCGAAGCGCCGCACCAGCCAGTTGGAACCGGTCCCCACCGCCACGGTCAGCCCACCATAAAGCGCCGCCGCGACATTGTCGGCATGGCCTTCCAGGGCCGCCGCCAGGGTCAGCAATTCTTCAGCGGCGGCTGGCCGCCCGCTGATGGCGCAGGCCCCCAGCAGCCCCAACAGCACACCTGCTGCGCTGGAGCCCATTCCCGATCCCACCGGGATGTCGTTATGGCAGGATATACGCAACCCGGTGGGTAACTTTAACCCTTGGTGATGATAAAAAGAGCGAAAAGCATAGGCAACCATATTGGTGCGGTCGGTTGGCAGCCGGTCTTGACCTTCGTTTTCAACCGTGACGTGCAGCTTCTCCCCTTCTACGCTGAACTCGGCCTCGTTCCACAAATCCAGGGCCAGTCCCAGGCAGTCAAAGCCGGGGCCCAGGTTGGCGGTGGTGGCGGGGACACGGATCAGAGCGCGTTTCATGTACGCCCCAAAATGGCATCTTCCAGCGCACGCAGCTCAGAGGGTAGCTTCTGCGGCGCGGGCATCGATTTGGCGATGATGTCGGGGTCCTTCATTCCATGCCCGGTGCACACCCCCACTACACGCTTGCCGCGCACATCCATGGTTCCTTCTCGCAACTGGCGGGCCAACCCGGCCAGCCCTGCCGCAGAGGCAGGCTCGACCCACACGCCGCTGGCGGCCAGGCGGCGCTGCATATGCAAAATCTCATCGTCGGTGACGGCAATGATGCGCCCGCCGGACTCTTCGGCGGCCTCCAGGGCCTGCTCGCCGCGCGCGGGCCGGCCAATGCGGATGGCGGTGGCCACGGTCTCGGGCTTATCTACCGGGTGACCGAGCACCAGCGGAGCCGACCCAGCCGCTTGCACGCCCAGCACCTGCGGCAGCCCTACTCCTTTGAGCTGGTTATACTGGCGGAAGCCCATCCAGTAGGCGCTGATGTTGCCCGCGTTACCCACCGGCAGGCACAGCCAGTCTGGAGCGCTGCCCAGCGTGTCACAGATTTCAAAAGCGGCGGTCTTCTGCCCTTCCAGGCGGTAGGGGTTGAGCGAATTGACCAGCGCAATGGGGTGCTGCTGCGAGATTTGCACCACCAGGCTGAGGGCATCATCAAACGAACCCGCGATCTGAATGACCTCGGCGCCGTAGGCTACTGCCCCGGCCAGTTTGCCCGCCGCCACCTTGCCTTCTGGAATGGTGACGATGGCGCGCATACCGCAGCGAGCCGCGTAAGCCGCTGCCGAGGCTGCCGTGTTGCCGGTGGAGGCGCAGATCACGGTTTTGGCCTGTCGCCCATGCGCTTCGCCAATGGCCACCGTCATGCCGCGATCCTTGAAGGACCCGGTTGGGTTCATGCCCTCAAATTTGACGAACAACTCAAACCCGCCGCCCAGTTCCTCGGCCAGCTTGGGCACGGGGATGAGCGGCGTATCACCCTCCAACAAGGTCACTTCCAAGGTGTGGGCGGGGACGTCCATGAAATCACGATAATGTGCAAAAACTCCGCGAGCAGGCATACATTCCCTCTGTGTTCTTGAATTCCTCAAACCCTAAGGGTCTTAAAGACCCTTAGGGTTTGTTTGTGTATAGATTTTAGCGAATTTTGAATTTGTCTATTCTATCAAAGAATAACGCCTATTCACTGAGCAATTTCTTGGTTTGTTGGGAAGCGGCGCGGAGAAATCCGAAAGTGCTTGCTACTTGAGAGACCAGAACTTCACATTTTGCGGAAGTTGCGCGGAGAATTCGTTAAGGCTATCTTGCAAATACGGCAGCACGGCATCGTTGGGCGCGTAAAACGACACCGCCGGACTCCCGCAGACCACGTTGTTTTGGATCTCCCACTCTCCCACTTTACGCCAGGCAGGGGGCAGGCCGCCGAACTCTTCAAACCAGGTGTCGTACACCATCACCACCTGCACATCCTTTTCCCGCACCAGGCGCGCAATCTGCAGCGTGTCATAGCGCCCTTGCAGTTTAAGCCGGGCGG
>JAEXTI010000568.1 GCA_023406965.1 Chloroflexota bacterium | reverse complement strand
GAGCGGAGTTGGGTGGTGTAGCGCAGCATTTCGGCCAGAGGCACGTGGGCGTTTACAATGGAACGGCCCTTCTCGCTGTTCATGCCCTGAACGCGCGCGCGGCGGGTGTTCAGGTCGCCCAGAACGTCGCCCATGTTGGCTTCGGGGACGATGATTTCAACGGCCATGATGGGCTCGTTGAGCACGGGGCCGGCTTCCATGAAGGCCAACTTGAAGGCTTCGCGCCCGGCGATTTCGAAGGCGATCGGTTTGGAGTCAACCGGGTGTTCCTTGCCGTCGAAGACCGCCACCTTGACATAGGAGATGGGGTAACCGGCCAGAATGCCTTCGTTCATCACGCTGCGAATGCCTTTTTCGATGGCGGGCATGTAGCTGTTGGAGACAGCGCCACCAAAGACGTCATTGACGAATTCAAAGTCCACGCCGTCCAGGGGCTCGACGCGCAGGTGCACCTCGCCGAACTGGCCTGAACCACCGGTCTGTTTCTTGTGGCGGTACATGGCCTGGCCCTTCTTGGTGAGGGCCTCTTTGTAGGGGATGCGTGGCTCGCCGGCAACCAGATTGACCTGGAATTTGGTCTCGGCGCGGCGCAGGGCCACATCGATGTGCTGGTCGCCCATGCCTTGCAGGATGGTCTGGTGCGTCGCGGCTTCCATCGACCAAGAGAGCGTCTTGTCCTCTTCGCACAGGCGGGTGAGGGTGGGGGAGATTTTGGTCGAGTCGGCTTGCGTCTTTGGGTTCACGGATACGCGGTACAGGGCGCCGGGGTATTCGGGTTCGGGCAGGCTGATCGGGTGGGTTTTGTCGCAGAGGGTATTGCCCGTGGAGGTTTCCGCTAGCTTGGGGACGATGCCCAGGTCACCGGCATGAACGACCTTGGTGGGGAAGGTTTCTTTCCCGCGGATGAAGGCCATGGTGCCGAAGCGCTCTTCGATGCCCTTGGTCTGGTTCCAGACGCGGCTGTCGGAGTTGACCACACCGGAATAAACGCGGAAGTAGGTCTGTTTGCCAACAAACGGATCGGCAGTGGTTTTCCAAACATAAGCAGCCAGCGGGCCGCTGTCGGAGGCGGTCAAGGTTTCGTCGCCTGCCTTGCCCTGGGCCACCACCGCGGGGATCTGGTTGGGGGTGGGGAACAGGTTGATTACGGCGTCCATTAAGGGGAGGATGCCAATTTCGGCGGCGCCCGCGGCGACCATCACTGGGACAAAGGAGACGTTGTGTACCACGGCGGTGAGGCCGCGAATGATTTCCTCAGCGCTCAATTCGCCACTCTCCAGGTATTTCTCGAGGAGGGCGTCTTCGCCTTCGGCGGCGGCTTCAATTAAAGCCACGCGGGCTTCTTCCGCAGCGCTTTTATATTCAGCAGGGATCTCAACCACGGTCTTGCCATCGCCTTTGTAGGCTTTCATGGTGAGCAGGTCGATCACGCCCTGGAAGGCGGCTTTTTCGCCCCAGGGAAGTTGGATGGGGACCAGGCGAATGGAAGAGAATTCCTGCATGGAGGCCAGCGCCTTTGCGTAGCTGGCATTATCGCGCTCCATTTTGTTGATCACAACAATGCGCGGGAGTTTGAACTTGTCGCAGTATTGCCAGGTGATTTCAGTGCCTACTTCCACGCCGGCAACCGAGTCGACTAAAACGACGGCGGCGTCGGCCACGCGCAGGGCGGAAATGACTTCACCAACGAAATCCAGGTAGCCCGGAGTGTCGAGGATATTGAGCTTGCAATCCTTGTACTCCACCGGAATAACCGAGGTACTGAGAGAAATTCCTCGGCGAATTTCTTCCTCTTCATAGTCGGAAGCAGTCGTTCCGTCCTCAATTCGACCCAGACGAGTGGTGTTCCCAGCGGTGTGAAGGAACGCCTCTGCCAGCATGGTCTTGCCTGCGCTGCTGTGAGAAACAAACGCGACGTTGCGGATAGCCTCTGTTCGGTACTCTTTCATGAATGGAAACCCTTTTCTTTCTATGATTTGTCAGCAATCTATTTTAGAATAGGATAGCAGGTTTGTCAAAGCACTCTCCGAACCTGGTCTAAAAGCTGCTGTGCAGTGGCTCCGATCAGCTTTGACAATGCCGCGGCGCGTGTATTATAACAGGGATGTAACTGCTCAGCCAGAGGCGGAATGAGTTGTTTGTGAGGAGCTTTTGCGCACCACAAACAACTCAAGTTCGGAGCATCTAAGCTAATGGAACGTTTTTCGCGGTGGATACGTTTTAATATCGTAGGTTGTGGTTTGAGCACCAGCCTGGAAAGGAATGCGATGGCTAAGTTTTTGGTGATTTTTTTGACGGCGCTGTTGCTGACGGCTTGTTCACTGCCGCAAAATTTGTTTTTTGATCCGCCCGAGGGTCAGCCTGGTTACGTGATTCCTACCGTGGGTCCGACTCAAACACTCCCGGTGGAAACTGCGACACCGACAACCGAGGTGATGAACTGCGCCTGGGCCTGGGCTTCGGTGCCACTACCGGATGAGACCACGCTGGTGCAGGAGGCGCTACGTTTAGGCGGGCTCATCGATGTGGAAGGCAGCGCGGCAGCCTACGGTGAGAACTGCCTGGACGCGACGACCAACCAGGTTGTGCGCTTCGCGGTGATGCAAACGGATTTCTACTTCACCGTTTCGATGGACGACCCCAGCGACAAAGAGGCAATGGGCGCGATGGCCGAGCGACTGTTGCGCGTGGTGGACCAGTTTCGTCCTGGCGATGTGCCGGGGGCGAACCTGGGCTATCTCAGTATTCGCTACACTAACGGCAGGCAAGACACGAATCTGTGGCTGAAGATAGACGATGCGAAAAAGGCTTTGAATGGCGGCCTGCATGGAGAAGCCTTGTTCGACGCGCTGGATCAGTATTAATGAAAACGGCAATGGCTGAGGGGTGAAGAAAGATCCCCTGAAAAGCCACTTTTTCCAGGCTCGCGTTAGCCCAATTTCTTTTCCATGCGCCAGGCAGGTTCGACCACTTCGCGGATGTGCCCCTGGTGGTCAATATAAGACCAGCGGCCTGGCTCGGGCGCCACAATGCGATAGCCACGCCGGGCATATAATTGTTGCGCTTTGACATTCTCTCGCGCCACATTGAGCGTGATCCAGTGAAAATCGCGCAGGCGCAAGTCGTTTTCAACCACATCCATCATTTTGCTGCCCAACCCGTAATTCCGGTATTCCGGACGGATGCGGAAGGCGTACAGGTAGGCGCGGTCGATGCCATTGCACAACTCGGGACGGTCGCATTCCAGTTGGATAAATACCTGACCGAGTAATCCAACCGGTGGCCATTCGGCTACCCACATCAAGTTGAGGCCCTGGATGAAGCGGCGGAAGGCGTCGGCATAGACGCGGCGGAAGTGGGCAAACTCGCCTTCCCATTCCAGAGCGGGCAAATCGCTTTCCTGGATGAGGCGGATGCGCACCTCGTCCACCCAGGTTCTGCCGGCGGGAGGGGCGGCTACGCTCATGTCGAATACTCCGCCAGCAGTTGGGTCAGCATGGCCTGCTCCTCAACGGAGTCCGCCAGTTGACCATCCAGCCAGGCGGTGCGCAGTTTGGTGAGGATGGCGCGATAGGCCGGGCCGGGGGGAATGTTCAGCTTGCGCAAATCGTCGCCGGTGATGGTCGGCCAGATCTTGCTCCAGGTGTGGTGGTAGGCTTCGATTTGTTTGGCCGCCTGTGGATCTTGCGTGAGGAGAAACGCGGCGTACAGCGCTGGAAGCGCAACGGAATCCAGGCGGGCGGTGACCTGGCTGGGGCTGGCTGAGGAGAGGGTGGGCAGGTCCTGGAGCAGGCGGGCGGAACTGGCCAGGGTTTCATGCAGTGTGCCAGGCAGGTGCAGGCGCTCGGCGACCTCCTGGAAGGTTTCGGCGGGGAATTGTAGCAGCCAGAATAGGTAGCCAAGAGCCAGGCGCACGGGCAGGCTGGCGAATCTGTCGGGAAACTCCCAATCTTCGGTAAAGCTGCCGCGCAGCGCGGATTGGAATAGATCGGCGTGCTTGCCGGCGGGAGCGTGCAGGTCGGGATGGATGGCGCTGAGTAATCCCAGCGCTTCCAGGCGATACAGCATGGGTAGGGCTTTTTCTTCTTGCAAGATGAGATTGACTTCGTGACGCAGGCGGTCGCCGGAGACGTTGCGGATGAGGGGGATGCCTTCGTCCATTAACTGCAACGTGCGCTGCTCAATTTGGAAGCCGAAGCGCTGTTCAAAGCGCACTGCGCGCAGTTGACGGGTAGGGTCGTCGACAAAGGATAGAGAATGGAGCACGCGCACCAGGCCCTGGTGCAGATCGCGCAGCCCACCCCAGTAATCATACAGGTCGCCGTAATGGTGGCCGTCCAGGCGCAGCGCCAGGGTATTAAATGTAAAATCTCGACGGTGGAGATCTAGCTTGATACTGGAGCGTTCCACCGTGGGCAAGGCGGTCGGATAGTCATAGAACTCGGTGCGCGCGCTGATCAAATCCAGGGATTCGGGGATGTCCTGGGGGTCAAAGGGGCCGTCACCGAGTTTTTCAGTCAACCCGGCGCGGATCTCAGCCACGGTCCATTTGGCGGTGCCAAAGCGGCTGTGGGCCAGGATTCTTCCGCCAAAGCGCTTCTCCAGGCCGCGAGCCAGGGCAATGGCGTCGCCTTCCACAACGATGTCGAAATCCAGGCTGGGACGATCGAGGAGCAGGTCACGGACAAAGCCGCCCACGATGTAGATGCCCTGGCGCAGATGGCGAGCCTCGGCGGCGATGGCTTTGAGCAGGGCCAGCCGGGCGGGGGGCATGGCCTTTTCCAGGCGTTGGGCCAGGTTGGTGCGCCCGGGCGGTGGCACCTGTCCGGCGCCGTGTTTGAGCAGGTCGGTGCGGGTGACGATGCCCACCACCTCGCCGGAGCGCGGATCGACCACCGGCACCTGGCCCCAGCCGGAGGTGACCATTACATCGCGCAGCCGTTCGAGAGAATCATCCAGGCGCACGGTGATTTCGCCGGCTTCCATCAGGCTGGCAGCGGGGAGGTTGAGACGGTGCGAGACGGCCCGGTCAACGGCACGGCGGTTGAGCAAGCCGATGACTTTTCCATCTTTGACCACGGGGTAGCCCTCGAAGCCGTAACGGGTCATGAGCTGGGCGGCTGTTTGTGCGGGCGTATCGGGGGCCAGCAGGATGGGATGGCGCGACATTATCTGGCGCACGGTGGTGGAAGGACGGATGTGTTCGGGCAGGATGCGCAGCAGCTCGCGCTTCACAGCGGCGATGGGCTCTTCTCCGGCTTCCTGGTAGGGCAGGGCGGCGCCGGAAGAGACGCGCACCAGGGCTGCCGCGGCGCGGTTGTGCCCGCCGCCGCCAAAGTGCGCGGCAACGCCGGAAACATCGATGTGGTCGGTGGTCGAGCGGGCCACCAGCCGCAGCCCTTCCACCGTGCGGACGAATAAGAATAGAGCCGCCGGGTCGAGCAGGTCGCGCAGTTTGTGCGCGATGCTGGAGATCTCTTCGTTCAGTTCCTCGGCATTGGTGGTGGCGATGACCACGTTCAGGCCTTGATATTCGTGGGTTTCTGCCGCGGACAGGAGGCGATCGTAGACGGCGCGCTGTTCACTGGACAGGGCCGGGTTCAGGTAGCCGGTGGCGATTTGCAGACCGGCGCCTTGTTCCAGCAGGTAAGCGACCGCGCGCGCGTCGCGAGGGGTGGTGTGATGGTAGGTGAGCGAGCCGGTGTCTTCGTAGATGCCCAGGAGCAGCAGGGTGGCCTGGATGGGGGTGAGCATGCCGTTATGCTCGCGCAAGCCTTCGATGAACAGGGTAGTGCAAGCGCCGGTTCCATCCAGCGTGACGGCCCAGTTTTCGGGCAAATCGGGACGGCGGGCGTGATGGTCGATGACGTAGACAGCGGTGCTGTTGGTCATGCCTTTGAGCGTGACCAGCGATTGTGTATCCACCAGGGTGACGGATTCGATATTCTCAGCGGGCAGGTCGGCAGCTTCGACAAAGGGCAATTCGGCGCCGTAAAAATTGATGAAGTTGCGGCAGTTGCGGTTCATGCGCCGGGGCAGCACGGGAATGGCGCGCTCGTTCATTAGATGCGCGCCCAGCATGGCTGCCAGGGCGTCAAAGTCGGCCTGCTCGTGGGTGAGGATGAGGTGCATAGTCTTATTATAAGACAAGATTTTGAAAGCCCTATGCGGGTGGCGCAAATCGCGGGACTAAAGTCCTCGCTCAGAACGCGGAAGCCATTTGGGTGGGGGCGATGTTCCACAGGAACATGGTTGTATTTGCTTGCGTGTCCCGAGAAATCAAAACGGTTTTGCGTTACAATTATTTCATGGACCTGCGCTATACGCTCATCTTTTTGACCCACGGCGATGATATTTTGATGCTCCATCGCAAGAAGGCACCCAACCTTGGTTTGTGGAACGGGGTGGGGGGGCATTTGGAGCCGGGCGAAACGCCGGAGGCTTGCGCGCTGCGTGAGGTGTGGGAAGAGACCGGGCTGCTCGTGGGGCGGGTGGATTTTCGCGGACTGCTAACTTGGGAAGGGTACGAGACCGATCCTGGGGGGTTATATATTTACACGGCGGAAGCCCCGCAGCGTGAGATTAGCCCGAATGAGGAAGGCGAGATGGCCTGGCAGCCACGGGAGTGGGTTTTTCACTCGCCGGAGGTAGTTTCCAACATCCATATCTTTGGACCGCTGGTTTTTGACGGCGCACCGCCGCAGGTGTATCATTTTGTTTATCGAGACGGCCAAATTGAGCGATACGAGATCAAACCGTTGACCGATGACATTTGCGCCTGAAAGGAGCCGATAATGCATGGATTGGTTTCTCTTCTCCCACAACCTTACTACGGCATGGTCGAGCGCATTTGGGATGACCTGGAGCGGCGATTTGGCTTGCGCGGAATCCGCGTGACACCCCTGCCGCATTTCTCGTGGAACATCGGCGAGGTTTATCCGCAAGAGAAGCTGGAGCCCGCCATGAAAGAAGTGGCTGCCCGGATTTCGCCCTTAAGGGTTAGGGCGGTCGGGTTGGGTATTTTCCCCGGCCCCGAACCGGTCATCATTATCCCGTTGGTCAAAGACCGGGCTTTGCTGGAGGCGCACCAAATCATCTGGGACCGTTTTCAAAGCGTCGGCGAAGGTCTCAGCCCGTATTACAGCCCGGAAAATTGGGTTCCGCATATCAGCCTGGCTTACCAGGACGTGAACCGTGAGAATATCGGCGTCGTGATTGAGGCGCTGGCTTTTGAGCCGGTGCATTGGGAAATGCCCATCGATAACATTACGTTTATTTACGAACCGTTTGGAGAGGTGGGGTCGTTAAACTTCACCTTCCCACTGAGTGGAAAATGAGGTTTTATGGATGATTTGACCCAGGCGGAATTGCTGCGCTATTCTCGCCACCTGATTCTGCCGGAGGTGGGGCTGGAAGGCCAGCGCAAGCTGAAAAACGCGGCTGTGTTATTGGTGGGAACGGGCGGGTTGGGTTCTCCACTGGCCCTCTACCTGGCTGCCGCCGGGGTTGGGCGGATTGGGCTGGTGGATTACGATGTGGTGGATGATTCGAATTTGCAGCGGCAGGTGATTCATGGAACCGGCCGGCTGGGTGAGCTGAAGGTCGAATCAGCCCGCAAGCGGATGCTGGAATTAAACCCATATATCCGTGTGGATGCGTACAACGAAGTTTTTAGCGCGGAGAATGCGCGTGAGATCGCCGCGGGATACGATGTGCTGGTGGACGGAACCGACAACTTCCCGACCCGCTATTTGATCAATGATCTGGCGGTGCTGACCGGGCGGCCGTTCGTTTACGGGTCGATATTCCGCTTTGAGGGGCAGGTGAGTGTGTTCGATGCGCGGCGCGGGCCGTGCTATCGCTGCCTGTTCCCCGAACCGCCACCACCCGACAGCGTACCATCCTGCGCCGAGGGAGGCGTGTTTGGGGTGCTGCCGGGCACTGTGGGCACCATTCAAGGCACCGAGGTGATCAAGCTGATTGTGGGCATCGGCGAGCCGCTGATCGGAAAGCTGCTGCTGTACGATGCCCTGGAAATGACCTTTCAGACCGTGACGCTGCGCAAGAATCCGCGCTGCCGCGTGTGTGGAGAGACGCCTACTGTAACAGAATTAATCGATTACGAGCAGTTCTGCGGCGTTCCGGCCCGAGCAGCCCACCCCACCCGGGAGATTGCGGAGATTGAGCCGCGGGACGCTGCCCGGCGGCTGGCCCAAGGCGAGGCGATTGGGCTGCTGGACGTGCGTGACCCGGTGGAACAGCAAATTTCAACCCTGGCGGGGGCTGTGTTGATCCCGGTGGGGCAGATTCAACAACGCATGGTCGAACTGGACAAAGCGCGAGAGTGGATCGTTTACTGCCGCTCTGGAGTGCGTTCGGCGCGGGCAGCCGCAGCGCTGCAAGCCGCCGGGTTCCGCGTACTCAATTTGCGCGGGGGAATCAATGCCTGGGCAGAGCAGGTGGACCCGGGGATGCGCAAATATTAATCGTTGAAGGAGAGTTATGAAGAACGAACAGAAAGTTTTACTGGCAGTCCTGGCCCACCCCGATGATGAGACCTTTGGCACAGGCGGAACCCTGGCGCTGTATGCGCAGCGGGGCGTGGCGGTGCATCTGGTATGCGCCACCCGCGGCGAGGTGGGCGAGATGGAGGAAAAGTATATGCGCGGCTTCAACAGCATCGCCGAACGGCGCGAGGCCGAACTGCGCTG
>JAEXTI010000566.1 GCA_023406965.1 Chloroflexota bacterium | reverse complement strand
CTCTTCCTGCTCATCAGCGCCACTCTTCTGATGGCTCTGCCTTACGACAGCCTGCGCGCCTATGGCGACCACCCTCACTTCTTCAACATCGCCGCCCTGCCTGGCCTGCCCTACATCGACTTCTGGTCCGAGTTCCCTCCGCTCTTCCCCTATCTCTCCGAACTGCTCTATAACCTCTCGGGCGGCGTGGAACACGTCTATACCTACCTCCTCACGCTCCTTCTGATCGTGGCCAACCTGGGCTGCGTGCTCCTCTTTGAACGCATCGCCACCCGCCTTCACCCCCAGGACGATCAATGGCGTGCCATTGTGTTTGCTTCCCTTTCCGCCGCTCTACCCTACCACTGGCGTTACTTCGACACGTTCCCTGTCTTCTTAGCCCTCCTCGCCCTGCACCTGGCCCTCTCTCGGCGCGATTCCATTCCCGCCGGGCTGGCTTTTGGCCTCGGCATCCTCACCAAGCTGTTCCCGGCGCTCTTCCTTCCTGCCCTTTGGAAGTTCCTCCTACGCCGCCGCGCCGTGACCATCACCGCCGTTGCCCTGGTCTTGCCGCTGCTGGTCTATGGCTCTCTCTGGCTGGCCTCGCCCCGGTTCACCAAAGCCTCGCTCCAATCCCAGGCAGCCAAAGGCTCCTGGGAAACCGTCTGGGCGCTCATCGATAACAATTATCGCTCCGGCAACTTCGGCCCGCTCAACGATCGCATTGACCCCGCCGCCGCGGCGTTGCCAATGGGCAATCCGCCCGTCATCAACCCCTGGCTGCGCCTGGCAGTCTTCGGCGCGCTGGGCCTGTTCTTCTTCCTGCGCGCCCGCCTCGACCACCCCACGCGCGTGCTGTCCTTCATCGGCCTGACAGCCGCCATATTCTTCCTCTGGTCGCCCGGCTGGAGCGTGCAGTGGGTTCTCTACCTCCTGCCCCTCATCTTCCTCACCCTGCCCCCGCGCCTGGCTTTGCTCCTCGGCGCCGCCCACCTGTTCACCAACCTCCTCGAATGGCCCATCCTGCTCTCCCGCGACATGTTCTACACCCTGCCCCTCACCGTCCTCCTGCGCACGCTGCTGCTCTTCCTGCTGGCCCTGGTCTGGTGGCAGCAGTGCGCTCCCCCGCCCAGGGAAAAATCACCCGAAAATCAGCAACTATCCACCTGATCTTACGTATTGTTTTAAGGTTACAATTCTGCTACTGTATTCCTGTAACCGATACCTGACCAATATCCAATGGAGGATAGAATGAGCAATTACACCAATGCCGCCGGACAGCGCCTCGATCTCCCCGATCCCGTCGTGACCCTCTCCGGCGCCACCATGGGCGGCACCCAGTTCCAGATCATGGGCAGCGTCATGCAAGCCCTCACCCTGCGCCTCAGCCGCGGGCAGCAGTTTTACAGCGAGGTCGGCTCGCTGTCCTGGATGAGCGAAGGCGTCCAAATGGACACCAACCTCGGCGGCGGCGGATTGATGGGCGCGCTGGGTCGCGTCTTCACCGGCGAGTCCCTCTTTGTGGTCAATTACACGTCCAACATCGACGGCGCCCTGGTCACCTTCAGCGGTGAGTTCCCCGGCAAGATCCTGCCCATCAACCTGGCTCAGGGCCAGGGTATGATCGCCCAAAAGGACTCCCTCCTGGTCGCCGAGAAATCCGTCAACATGTCCATCGCCTTCCAAAAGCGCCTCGGCGCGGGCCTCTTCGGCGGCGAGGGCTTCATCCTGCAAAAGTTTGAAGGCCCCGGCACCTTCTTCGCCGCCCTTGATGGCGAGATCGTCGAATACACCCTCGCCCCCGGCCAGCATATGCTGGTCGATACCGGCCACCTGGCCATGTTCGAGCCCACCGTCTCCTACGACATTCAGCTCGTCAAAGGCATCAAGAACCTGATCTTCGGCGGCGAAGGCCTCTTCCTCGTCAACCTCACCGGCCCCGGCCGTATCTGGCTGCAAACCATGCCTATGGCCAAGCTCGCCGGCGCCATCGCCAAGTACATGCCCAAAGCCCAGGGCAGCACCGAAGGCCCCGGCCTCAACATCAAACTCGGCGGCTAACCCCCGCTGTCCCTTTTTCAGTTGAATAAGACACTGCGGCGCGTGAGCGCCGCAGTGTCTTATTCAACCAGCTTAATCCCCGCCATCTGTTCCAGCAGCGCAATCACCGCCGAGTTATCCAGTTCACCCAATCCTTGGGCCACCATCGCGTTGAACAACTGGCTGTCCAACGCCAGCGAAGGCAGCGGCGCGCCAAACTCTCGCGCCGATTCTAGCACGATGTTCAAATCCTTGGCCTGCATATACGCTTTGAACCCCGGCTGGCGATTGCCCGCGAACAGTCGTTGCGGCTTCACGTCCAGTGTCCAGCACTGCGCCGCCCCCGCCTTGATCGCCTCCACCACCTTGCGCGGGTCGGCGCCCGCCTTCTGCGCAAACACCAGCAGCTCGCCCATTGCCACCATCTGCGCCGCCACCATAATTTGGTTGGCAGCCTTGGCAATCTGCCCCGCGCCCGCCTCACCGATATGCGTCACCGACTTGCCCATGGCCTGGAACACCGGCATTACCTTTTCCAAGGCTTCCTCCGGCCCGCCCACCATGATGGCCAGCGTCCCGTTTCGCGCGCCAATGTCCCCGCCGCTCACCGGCGCATCCAGGCACTGCACGCCCTTTTCCCCAAGCGCTTGGGCGATTTTCCGCGCCGTGGCTGGTTTGATCGTTGAATTATCCACGAAGATCAAGCCCTTGTGCGCCCCCTCGATGATTCCGCCCGGCCCCAGGGCCACCTTCTCCACGTCCGGCGAGTCGGGCAAATTCGTGAACACCACATCCACCTGCCTGGCGACCTCCGCCGCTCCAAACGCCGGGATCGCCCCCTCCGCTGCCAGCTCCTCCACCGCCCCCCGGCTGCGGTTATGCACCACCACCGGGAACCCCGCCTTGAGAATGTTCCGCGCAATCGACTTGCCCATCAACCCTAAACCGATATAACCAATCCGTAACATAAAAAAGCTCCTATAGGTCAGCCGTCAGCCGTCAGCCGTCAGCCGTCAGCCGTCAGCCGTCAGCCGTCAGCCGTCAGCCGTCAAAAGTGTAATCTCATTTTTTCATTCGCGTTTCATTGGCGTTCATTCACGGACCAAATATCCTTCTTCCATTCGTGTCATTCGTGAAATTCGTGGGGAAACTCTTCTCTTCCATTCGCGTTTCATTCGCGTCAATTCGCGGATTAACCTCTATTTGTCCTGCATCCGGTACCCCACCCCCGGCTCCGTCAGGATATACCGCGGCTGGTCCGCGTTCGGCTCGATCTTTCGCCGTAAATTGCTCACGTTCACCCGCAGCAAATGCGACTCCTCCTCATACGCCGCTCCCCACACCTGCCGCAGCAACTGCGTATGCGTCAACACCTTGCCCAGATTCTGCGCCAGCACCCGCAGCAAATCGTACTCCGTCGGCGTCAGCGCAACCCGTTCCCCCCTCAACGTCACCTCGCGCTTGCCCAGGTCAATCACCAGTTCCCCAACCTCAATCACCGGCTCGCTCACCGGCTGCGTCACATGCCTCATGGCTACACGAATTCTCGCCAGCAGTTCCCCAATCCCAAACGGCTTGGTCAGGTAATCATCTGCGCCGGCATCCAGCGCCGCCACCTTATCGTCCTCGCGATCGCGCACCGATAAGATGATGATCGGCGTCGCCGACCACTCCCGTAATCGCCGCGTCACCTCCACGCCATCCATGTCCGGCAACCCCAGGTCCAGCACAATCAGGTCCGGCTTCCGCGCCAGCACCGCGTCCAGTCCCGCCTGCCCCGTTCCCGCTTCTATCACCT
>JAEXTI010000510.1 GCA_023406965.1 Chloroflexota bacterium | reverse complement strand
TTGCCCCGGCCCACTGGCGCGCGATGTGCGCGGCGCGGCCCTCATGCTGCAAACCATCGCCGGGCTCGACCCGCGCGATTCGACCACTGCCAACGTGCCGGTCGAAGATTACCTGGCGGCGCTGGAGAAGGGCGTCAAGGGGATGCGCATTGGCCTGTCACCGGATTACTTCCGCATCGTCACGCCCACCCCGGATGGCGACTTCGAGGAGCACCCTCTGCCCGCCGAGGTTGAAGCCCCGGTGCGCCGGGCCGTCGACCTGCTGCGCCAGATGGGCGCCGAGATCGTTGAAGATGTGCCCATGCCCAACACGCGCTATGGCATCCCGGCCTACTTTGTCATCAGCCGGGTCGAGGCTGCCTCCAACCTGCACCGCTACGACGGAGTCAAATATGGGTATCGCACCCCGCAGCGGGTCAACGACCTGCGCGTCATGTATAAAAAATCGCGTGCCGAAGGTTTTGGCTTGCAGCCCAAACTGCGCATTCTGATGGGCATGTACGTCAGCGCCGCGCAGTACAGCGAGCAATACTACCAGCGTGCCTTGCGCGTGCGCAGCATGATCCGCCGCGATTTCGACGTAGCCTTTGACCCCAACGGTCCCTACCGTCTCAATGCCCTGCTCACGCCCACCACCCCGACCACTGCCTTCGAAATGGACGCGGTCTACGGCGACTCGGTGCTCATGCAATATGCTGATCAGCTCACCGTGCCTTCCAACCACGCCGGGGTGCCGGGCGTGTCCCTGCCCGCCGGTTTGGATTCGGCGGGGCTGCCTATTGGCATTCAACTACTGGGGCCGGATTACGCCGAAGCCAACCTGCTGCGCATCGGGCGCGCCTACGAGCAGGCCACGCAAGATGATGATTGGAGAAAAATCCTCCCGCAAGTCTTGAGAAGTTAAACTTCTGCAAAAGGCGAACATGGGGAAGACACTTGTCGCCGGAACCAATCCGCCAACCCGGGCTGCAAGCCGATGGATTGCAGTTGTTGTCGCCCTGGCCTTAATACCGGCTGCGGGGGTTTTCTATGGCGCCTGGTACAGCAACGCTTTGTATCAGCATGGTGATGTGCCCCGCGGCATACTCTTTATTGTTGCCAGCTTGTGTACGGCTGGCATTTTTATTTTGCTCCGCAATTTGATCAAGCCTGTTCCCACGAGTTTTCTTGGCCTGTCAAAGTCCACGCCAGACACCACGCTTTGTCCGCGCTGGAAGAAAATCGTCGCCGGGCTGCTGATCGTCGTCTCTGCATTGGGAGTCCTTGGGGTGGTTTCGACCGCGTTCGTCTCTGGGGAACTCCCGGGATTTGAACTTTTCGCGCTGTTGCTGCTCCATTGGATGAGTTGGCTGTTGCGCAGGCCTGGTTGGGCAAATGCCATCTCCCAGTTCTTGCAGCACGTGCGCGACTGGTTGGGATTTTATGTGCTTTTCTTTTGCGCCCTCATCGTAAGTTTATTGTGGATCTACACGAATGCACGCTTTCAATTGTGGTACTTACTGCCTTCGGTTGGAGCCGGTGCGCTTCTTTGGACGCGCCGCAGGCATGTGCCGGTGGTCGCCTGGTGGGTTCTGGCAGCCCTGGTCCTGTTCAGCTTCCGTCTGGACTATTGGTTGTACTCTGTTGTTGGAGACGAGTACATTTTTCTGGAGTATGCTGAAACCGCCGCTTTCATGCCGTTCATTCAACTGCAAGGGAAATTATTGAACTGTTGTTACGTCTATGGACAGCACCCGTTCATATCTTCCCTGTTTCAAGCGGCAATGATCAAGCTTACCGGATCGTCTGCTTTTGGATGGAAGATTGCCAACCCGCTTTTGTGCGCGCTGTCATTGCCCTTCTTCTTTTCTTTCTTCAAAACTTTTGTCAACCGTAAAACCGCGCTGGTCGCTGTAATCCTGTTGGCCGGTTCGGCGTACCTGATGAATTTTGCTAAGATCGGCTACAACAACCCGACTGCCTTCTTTGGGCAGGCACTGGTGTTAGCAGCCACAGCCTGGGTGTTGCGCGAGGAAAACCCGGAATCGTATGTTGGGTTGGCTCTGGCAGGCGGATTGTGCGCCTACCTCTACCCTGCGGCGCTTTATGGTTTGATTCTCCCGCTCATCCTGCTCCTTTTTTACAAGGCATCTGTCCCTATGCGTAGGGCGCTCCTCTGCGGATTGGCGGCCGCAGTCTTTGTGTCCGTTAACTCCCTGTTACTTTTGCAGCCCAGGTTTCTTCCGACCCGCGTTATGGGCACCTACTATTTCACCCATTCACTCAACGAATCGGTTATTGAACTGGCTCAACACATTGGCAAGAATTTTGTGCTGGCGTTATTTTCTGGCTTTCATATCAGCAGAGAAAGCCATTTTATAGTCTCTGGTTATCTCGATCCTTTCACTGCTAGCTTAAGTCTGATTGGGTTGGTGCTAACAACCCTTTGGGCTCGGCGTGAGCGTTTTGCCGCGGTGGTATGGTTGTCATTCTTCGCGATGCTTTTCCTGGCAGGTGTATCGCACGATCGCGCCACGCCACCCACCACGCGCATGTTCCTGATGCTGCCCTGGTTTGCGCTTTTTGCTGCCCTGGCAGTTGAATGGCTGGTTGCCGCCTTGCCGAAATATGGATCGCAGGCACGATATGCGCTGCTCGGCCTGGTTTTGTTCACCAACGTTGTCCAGGCTTATAAACTGGCTCCCATGCGAACGGCCGCGTATCAGATAACACCCAGCTTATCGCTCAGACTCGCAACCCATCTTGAGCGCGCATTGCCAGGGCAGGAGCGTTTGTTTCTTTTTGTCTCCACCCCGAAATGGGATGCCTATGGATTAATGGACATCCAGAAAGCCTATCCACAGTATCTGGCGAATACCCGGATCGAGGATTTCAATATTAGTCCAAGTGCGCTGTCGATGCTTGCCGAACGGGCGGCGCCCGCTGAGACCTATGTGATCGAGCACGAATCCCTTGGGCCGCAGTGGAGAAATCAGATCGCTGAGGTTATGAAAGCCGCTGGGAAAAGCAGTTGCACGCAAAGCGCCCTTTCCGGTGAGGTGCGCTTCACCCTCTGGTATACTCCCAACCCTCTTTTCCCTTCTGGGCCATGCAACACGCCCGTGGTTCCACTGCCCAATTGGGTATTTATGGCAAGCGCTGTTATTCTCGCGCTTGCCCTGGACGTAGCTTGGATTTTGTGGCGAAGAAAGGCAAGGAACAATCAACAGAAATGACAACACAACAATGGAACGCTCAAGATTACGCCCGCAATTCATCAGCGCAGTGGAAGTGGGCCCTGGAATTGATCGAAAAGCTGCCCCTGCGCGGCGATGAGACTCTGCTGGATATCGGCTGCGGCGACGGCAAGATTACCGCCTTGCTGGCCGAGCGCCTGCCCAAAGGCCGCGCCATAGGCATCGATGCTTCGGTTGCCATGGTGACCCTGGCGCAAGAGCGCTTCCCCGCGGCAGAAACTCCCAACCTGTCCTTCCGAGCGATGGACGCCACGGCCCTGGACCTGCCCGAGCGCTTCGACGCCGTCTTTTCTAACGCCACCCTGCATTGGATCGTCGATCACCGGGCGGTGTTGCGTGGATTGAGCCGCTGCCTGAACCCCGGCGCGCGCATCCTGTTCCAGATGGGCGGGCTGGGCAACACTCTGGGCATCGAAGCGGCCTTCCGCATCCGCATGGAAGACCCGCGCTGGCGGGAATACTTCATCGGCTTCCAAAAGCCACATCACTATTACGGCCCGGAAGAGTATCACCAATGGCTGCCGGAAGCGGGCTTTTGCCCCCGGCGGGTAGAATTGATTCCTAAGGACATGCAGCACGAAGGCGCCGAAGGACTGAAAGGTTGGCTGCGCACCACCTGGTTCCCCTACACGAACCACGTGCCCGAGGCGCAGCGCGACACGTTCCTTTCGGAAGTGCTGGATGCTTACCTGACGGCGCACCCGCTGGACGAGCAAGACAAAACCCACGTCGCCATGGTGCGCCTGGAAGTGGAAGCCGAGTTTTTAGGGTGAGATAAAACATGATCGATAACACTGTCATCATGGAAGCATGTGCCCGCTTTGAGGCGGACCCCGCCTCGGTGCATCCGCTGGCGGGCGGGACATTTACCGCCGTGTTTGGCTGTCGGGCCGCCGGGCGCGATTGCGTCCTGCGTATATTGCCGGGGGAGCAAGCGGAGCTACTCTCGGCCACGCTCTCCTGGCTGGATTTTCTCTGGCAGCGTGAAGCGCCGGTGGCGCGCCCGCTGCGCTCTCCGGCAGGCAAGCTGGTCGAGCCGCTGGAAGCGGGAGTGGGCGGATTTGTGGCCCATTTGCTGGAAAAAGCTCCCGGCGTTCTGGCCGAAAACCTGCCCGCTGAAACCTGGAATGAAGGCCTGTTCGAAGCCATTGGCCGGGCTACGGGGCGTTTTCATGCCTTGAGCGAGCAATACCAACCCTCAGCCGGCGACCCGCGCCGCCCCACCTGGCAGGGTGAAAACGAGGCTTTTCTCTCAGGAGAGTATCACCGCGCCCTGCCTCCGGCCCTGCAAGCGCTCAACCTGCGCCTGACCGCCGAGATGCTGGCTTTGCCATGCGGTAACGAGGATTTCGGGTTGGTGCATGGCGACCTGCACTTTGCCAATTTCTTTGTGGATCACGAGCGGATCACAATTTTTGATTTTGATGACAGTTGTTATGGCTGGTACGCCCTGGACGCAGCTATGATTCTGTTCGATGTGCTGGTGCTGTATCCCGGCGAGGATAAGGAGGCTTTTGCGCAGCGCTTCCTGCGAGCCTTCCTGCGCGGCTACCGCTCGCAACGGG
>JAEXTI010000497.1 GCA_023406965.1 Chloroflexota bacterium | reverse complement strand
TCGGGCCAAGCACCGGCAAGGGATAAGTGCCGGGCAAGGGTTCCTGGGTATAGTTGAAGTCGATGAGCATCCCTTTGCCGAAACCTGTTTCCACAAAGCAGTTCGCATGCCCATCGAATTCGGGTTTCAATTCCTTGCCCTGGGTGTAATGGATGAAATTTTCTCCCCACAAATCGATAGCAAAATGTGCCACCGAACCCGCCTTGGATGCCGGGGCATTCGAAGCATCTCCCAAGACGAAGATATTATCTTTGTGATCGGAGAGGAAGGTGTGCTTGTTGACCGGAGAGAAGTTGAGTTCATCACCCAGGCCTGATTTTCCAACCACGTCCGCGCCCTTGTTCAGAGGGATGCTGACCAGCAGATCATAGGGCACTTCGCGCTCGTCGTAAGACACGATCTTCTTCTCATCCGGCTCGGCACGTTCGATCATGAATTCTGGTTCCACGGTAATGCGGCGCGACTCCAAAAGATCGCCCAACAGTTTGGATGCAATCGGCTTCGTGAAAGCGCCCGGAAGCGGGGTGGCATAAATCAATTCAACCCGGTCGCGGATCCCGCGCTGAGTGAAGAACCAGTCTGCCAGGAAGAGGAACTCCAGGGGGGCCCCCGGGCATTTGATCGGGTTTTCAACCACGTTCACCACCAGGCGGCCGCCTTCCCAGGTGCGCAATTTGTCTGCCAAAGTGGCGGCCCCTTCAAAGGAGTAGAAGGTTTGGATAGATTTTCCCCATTCGTGCTCCGCCAGGCCGGGGGTCTCTTCGGGGTGGATGTCGGCGCCGGTGGCAATTACCAGGAAATCGTAATCCAGGGTCGCGCCGCTCGAAAGGCGCACCTTATTGTGTTCGTGGTCGATGATCTCAACCGACTCCTGGATATACTCCACGCCCGAGGGCAAGTATTTCTTGCGCGGCTGAACCGCATCTTTCTTCTCGTAAATACCGAAAGGCATGAACAAGAAACCGGGCTGGTAGTAGTGAACCGGAGAGGGATCAACAATGGTGATTTTCCATTCGCTGCGGTTCAGCATGCGGTTCATACGGTTGGCAATCATGGTGCCGGCGCTGCCCGCGCCCAAAACCAACAACTTTTTCATCATCCTGCTCCTTCCAAAAAGCTTTCCTTACGCTAGCTGAGTTAAATTTGCGATTTTCTGAAGCCGCTCAATGAAGTGGGTGCGTTCCTTCAGAATGCTCTCCACCGCGTTGGCGGCCTGCTGGGGCCAGCCTTCAATCTCTTTACGGTGATCTTCGGCTACCACCGGCGCCAATTTGGCCGCATTGCGTAAGTCATCGAGCGCCAATCCGGTTGTCGCCGCCAGATTTACCAGGAGACGTTCCAGTTTGGCGGAATCCTGCGGCCCAACATAAAAGCCGCCTACTAAGAAGCTCAACAAGTGCTCATTGCCATCCATTACCGGGGCAGCCAGATAACTCAAACCGGCGTGGCAGGTGAGTGATTTGCGCTCCGGTCCAGCTTCAGACCAACAGGCCCGGCAGGCTGCTTGCCCACCCGGCGTGCTGAGCACCAGGCTGCATAACGCGCACGGGTTGCTCATCTGCGTCACCGGTCGCCCATTCAGGTCTACCACCACCGCGCTCAACCGGCTGACGTTGGAGAACAGGTCCTGGACGGTCTGGATGCAGTGCACCGGCAGGGTGCCGTCGCCTTCCGCGACAGGAGCTGGCGCAGGGGCGTCGGTTTTGATCAGCCGCTCCACCTCGTGGCGCGTGAATCGCCACTGTTGGCCGATCTTGGAGCCGCGCAAACGGCCGTCCTGCAGCATCCGGTAAATGGTGATGCGGTCGACCTGAAGAATATCTTGAACTTGACGGACAGTGAGTAAATCTACCATATTGTTATAGAATGTTGCAATTTGTTATATCAATATATTACAACGATCAAATGTGCTTGAATAGTGACAAATGTCACAATCTTCCGTATTCGCACCAAATACCTGAATCATGGCAATTCCTAATGAGCCTTGCTATCCAAGCGCTCGTATCGCGGTATATTGTGGTATATTAACCACCATCGGTCGATTTAATCGGCCAACCTTTGTTTCCGAATTCAACCCTTACAAGTTCATCCGCCCGATGCCACCTGACCCAGGGAATTTCCTGCGCCTGTTCAGGCTGGATATCCGTGGTTTATAAGCGCCCAGGCGTTCGCCACCTGGTGTGTTTAATTTTTTTCAAGGAGGAGATCGATGAAACTTTTCAAAATCTTGTCTGTATTGTTGGTGGTTGGTTTACTGACCACCGGTTGTGGTCAGGCTGCCGCACCCGGCGGCACGATCAAGGTCGGCATCCTGGCCCCGCTCAGCGGCCCGGCGCCCACATACGGCACCTCCCATCGCGACGCGGCGCAAATGGCCATTGATGAATGGAATGCCAGAGGCGGCGTGTTGGGCAAGCAGATCGAAGCGGTGGTGGTGGATAGCCAGTGTGCCGCCGACCCGTCGGTCAATGCGGCCAACAAGTTGATCGACCAGGACGGAGTCAATTATCTGATTGGCGAGGTCTGCTCCAAAGCCTCCATTCCCGCCTCCGAAGTTGCCGAGGCCAAAGGCGTAGTCATGATTACCCCTTCCTCCACAGCCGAAGGCGTGACGGTGGATGTGGACGGCAAGACCAAGAGCTACGTCTTCCGGGCTTGCTTCATCAATTCCTTCCAGGGCAAGGTGATGGCTCGCTTCGCCAAAGACCAGGGCTTCACCAAAGCTTTCATCATGTCCGACATCGGCAACGATTACGTCCGCAGCCTGGCTGAAGCGTTTGAAAAGACCTGGCTGGAAAACGGCGGCGAAGTGGTGGGTAAGGAATCGTATTCCAGCGCCGACACCGATTTTTCCGCCATCCTAACCAAGGTCGCCGAATCTGGCGCCGAGGTGCTTTACCTGCCCGATTATTACAATATCACCAATCTAGTGGCGGCTCAGGCGAAAGAAAAGGGCGCCACCGCGGTCATTATGGGCGGCGATGCCTGGGATTCCGCCGACCTGAACCTGGACGCAGCGGAGGGCAGTTATTTCTCCAATTTCTACTCGCAGGAAGACCCGCGGCCCGAAGTGCAGGATTGGGTCAAGAAGTTTACTGAAAAATATGGCGCTGCGCCCGATTCAATTGCCACCATGGCGTACGACGCCACCAATATGCTCCTGGCTGCCATTGAAAAAGCCGGGGCCGACGACGCCGCCAAAGTGAAGGATGCGTTGGCTGAAATTGAGTTTGAGGGTGTAACCGGAACCATCGTTTTTGATGAATTCCATAACCCCATCAAGCCCGCCGCCGTGTTGCAGGTGAAAGACGGACGGGTAAGTTTTGTCGAAATGGTAACACCTTAGCATTCCACAGTCTCACGAAAAAAGCGGATTCGGCGCACGGTATGCCGAATCCGCTTTTATTATGCTGCCACTTGGCGAAGCGTAAGGATTTCGTGAAACGGTACTATAATTCAAATAAGGTAAAAACAACTTCGTAATTCGGCCACCTCAGGATGCCCCTTCAGCAATTGAGGAGAAACATGGCACTCAAACGACTTGTTGCACTGTTCGCACCGCCTGTTTTTCCCGGAGAGGAAGAACGGACCAACAAGGCGGCTTTCCTCAACGCCATTCTATATTGCGTGATCCTGCTGGGCGGGTCGGGCTCCGCTGCCATCCTCCTCACCGGGGGCGGTGGAATTGACACCATCCTTTTCACCGGAACGTCCATTCTGGTGGCCATTTTCTGCCTGTGGCTCATGCGCCGCGGATCGATCCGCACGGCCAGCCTGATCATCCTCATAGTGTTATGGGGGCTTTTTACGATCATTGTGGCCCTGGCAGGCGGCGTGCGGCTTGCGACCTTTGGATGCTTTGGTGTATTGAGCCTCATCGGGGGATTTCTGCTCGGTTACCGCGGTATCATCGCTTCTGTTGCCGCCGCGGTTCTCACGGGGTTGGGGCTTTACCTGGCAGAATTGGCCGGGTGGCTGCCGCCTCTCAAAATCGACTCGCTGACATCTTGGATCGTCTACTCGATCATCTTTGTGTTCCAGGGCCTGCTCCTCTATTACGGTTTACGCGCATTGGATATCATGGTCAATCGCTGGCGCAACGAGCTTTGGGAGCGCCGCCGGATGGAAGATGCGCTGCGAATTTCAGAGGATCGTTTCCGGCGCGTGATCGAAGCCCTGCCCATTGGGGTCTACTTGTTCGATTTGAATGATAACGACCGGTTGGTGTTGAGAATGTCAAACCCGGCATCTACGCTGGGATTACAGCAAGACCAACGCCCCAAAATCGGGATAACCCTCGAAGAAATCAAGACCGGCTTTGACGAAACTGAATTAATGGAACATGCTTATTCGGTCGTTCGCGGCGGAGAACCAATAACCAGTGAGAGGACTATCCTCGAAAACGGCAAAGTGACCCTGGCATTGGAAGAGCGCTTGTTCTCAGCCGGGCCGCGTTCCATTGCCGCCGCCTTTGTCGACATCACCCGCTTCAAACAAAGCGAGCAGGAACGCGAGAATTTGATCCGCGAGTTGGAAGCCAAGAATGCCGAGCTGGAGCGCTTTACCTACACCGTTTCGCACGATTTAAAGAGCCCGCTGATTACCATCCGCGGGTTTCTGGGCTTCATCGCCCGCGATGCGCAGAGTGGCAACATTGAGCGCCTGAACGCCGATCTCAACCGGGTGAGCGAAGCGACCACCAAGATGCAGCAACTGCTAGACGACTTGCTGGAGCTATCGCGGATTGGGCGCATCATCAACACACCACAAACCGTATCCTTTAACACCATTGTGCGCGACGCGCTGGAACTGGTGGCCGGGCAGATTGCCGCCCGCGGCGTGCAGGTCACCGTCCAGCCGGACATGCCCGCCATTTCCGGTGACCGCGCCCGCCTGGTGGAAGTTCTACAAAACCTTTTAGATAACGCGGTGAAGTTCATGGGCTCTCAGCTCCGTCCGCACATCGAAGTAGGTTCGCGGCCTCACGACCAGCCTGAGATGTGTCTGTTTTATGTGGAGGACAACGGGCAGGGCATTGAACCGCGCTTCCACGAGACGGTATTTGGCTTGTTCAACAAGCTAGATGCCCGCAGCGAAGGCACAGGAGTGGGCCTGGCTCTGGTTCATCGGATTATTAATGTACATAATGGCAAAATATGGGTAGAATCAGAAGGGGAGGGCATGGGATCAACTTTCTGTTTTACGCTTCCAATCTCACATAAAGCGGCCCCACCAGGAGAGGTATGATGAACGGAGAGCCTGTGCTGGTTTTGCTGATCGAGGACAACCCCGACCATGCCGAGTTGATCATTCGGACGATGTCCGAACACCGCATCACCAACCACATCAACCATGTGAGTGATGGTCAGCAGGCCCTGGAGTATTTGTTTCACCAGGGCGCTTATTCCGACCCGGCCTCCAGCCCTCGGCCACATATCATCTTGCTAGATTTGCGCCTCCCGAGGGTAGACGGCCTGCAAGTTCTGGATGCAATCAAGCAAGATGAAGAGTTGAAGATTATCCCGGTGGTTGTATTGACTACCTCTGAAGCCGAAAAAGATATCGCTCGCGCCTACGACAATCATGTGAACAGCTACCTGGTTAAACCGGTGGGTTTTGAGGAATTTACCAAGCTCATGGATGACATGGGCTATTACTGGTTAGGCTGGAATACCAATCCAGCCTGAGGTCGCCGTTACAATTCTTTATGGGCAAAGATATTTCTGATATTTTATTGATTGAGGATGAAGAATCGCACGTCGAGTTAATTCGGCGCGCATTTGAAGATTCGGAATTCCAGGCTCAATTATGGATTGCTACCACGCTGGCGGCAGCCCGCGATCACCTGGAATTTCCGCCCGTGGAATTTGACCTGGTGATCGCCGACTGGCGTTTGCCTGATGGCGATGCCCTGGGTTTGGTGCGCTCCGCCAAGCAACATCTACCGATGATCGTGATGACCAGCCACGGCAATGAGCGCGTGGCAGTAGAGGCGATTCGCGCCGGGGCTTTGGACTACGTGGTGAAGTCCGAATATATCCTGGCAGATATGCCGCACATCGCCGAGCGGGCCATCCAGCAGTGGCAGTTGATGAACGAGCACACGATCATGGAAGACTCATTGCGTAAGAATGAGGAATTGCTTCATACCGTGGTGAACAACGCCCCGCTGGTTTTGTTTGCTCTGGATCATGATGGCCGCTTCACTCTATCAGAAGGACGCGGCCTGACTATTTTAAACCTGCACCCTGGTGAAATGGTTGGGCGATCTGTCGAAGAAATATATGCCCGCTCGCCGGCTATGATCAACAGCATTTACCGTGCCCTACAAGGTGAAGCGCACTCCAAGGTTATTGACGTGTCCGGGATTCAATTGGATAGTTGGTTCTCGCCGGTGCAAAGCACCGACGGTCACCCGCAAGGTGTGATTGGCGTTTCGACCGATGTCACCGCGCGCATGCAGGCCGAAGAGCAACTGCAGAATGCCCTGCGCCAGTTGAGCGAGGCCTACGAAGCGACCATTGAGGGTTGGGCCAAGGCGTTGGAGCTGCGCGAGCGCGAGACTGCCGGGCACAGTCGCCGGGTGGTGGAATTGACCCTGGAACTGGCCCGCCGCATGGGCATACCGGAAGAAAAGATGCAGGCTGTCCGCTATGGCTCATTGCTGCACGATATTGGCAAGCTGGCGGTGCCCGATCACATCCTACTGAAGCCATCCAGCTTATCGGAAGATGAATGGAAGATTATGCGCCAGCACCCCATCTATTCGATGCAACTGCTCTCGGGCATTGCCTACCTGCACGCGGCGATCGACATCCCCTATAACCATCACGAATCTTGGGACGGCAGCGGTTACCCGCGCGGATTAAAGGGCGAGGAAATCCCCCTCTCGGCGCGCATCTTTGCGGCCGTGGATGTGTGGGACGCGCTCACGTCCGACCGGCCTTACCGGCTGGCCTGGTCGCGCGAGGCCACTTTGACGCACATTTGCCGCCAGTCGGGCACAAAATTTGACCCGCAGGTGGTGCGAACCTTTACCGAAATTATTCAAAGCCCGCCCTGGGACCGCTGGCCCGAAATCCACATAGCGGCGGATTAAGGATTGAACGAGATGGCGCACATTGAACAAATGACTCGGGTGACGGATGAATTGGTCCGCGCCTTTGAGCGGCTGATGCCGCAACTCACCACCTTTGCCCCACCCCCTGGCTGGGATGTTTTGGAAGCCATCGTTTCCAACCCTGGGAACAACCTGTTCGTGGCTCGCGCCCCTGATGGTGAGATCATCGGTTCTGCCACCCTGGGCACCTTCACCAGCCCCACCGGCACCCACGCCTGGATCGAGGATGTGATTGTGGACGAAGCCTGGCGGGGGCAGGGTTTGGGCGAGGCGCTGACGCGGGCATGCCTGGATCGCGCCGCCGAGATGGGACTCAAGGAGGTCAACCTGACCTCGCGCCCCGCCCGCGAAGCCGCCAACCGCCTGTACCAGCGCATGGGCTTCCAGCGCCGCGAGACCAATTTATACCGCTATCCCCTTAAGTAGCGCGGGGTTCAAACCCGCGTCTGGATTGGGCTGACTGGGTAGGAGAAATACATGAATTTCCCCTACTCGGCTTCTGCCTTGCGATATAATACCGCTCATGCCCCTCACCTTTATCAATTGGCTCCTGGCTTTCTCCCCGGTCATCGTTGTGCTGGTGCTCATGCTCGGCTTTCGCTGGGGCGGGAGTAAAGCGGGGGCTTTTGCCTGGTTCACGGCCCTGTTGGCGGCCTTTTTCTTCTTTGGGGCCGGTCCCGAACTGATCGCCTACACCCAGGTCAAGGCCATCCTCCTGTCCCTGGATGTACTGTACATCGTTTGGACGGCGCTGCTGCTTTTTCACATTGCTGATCAGGCCGGGACGGTGCGCATGATCGGGCAGGCTCTGCCCGCCTTGACCCCTGACCGCACCATTCAAGGGCTGCTGCTGGGCTGGCTGTTTGCTTCCTTCTTGCAAGGCATGGGCGGATTTGGCGTGCCGGTGGCCGTCTCAGCGCCGCTGCTGGTGGGGTTGGGCTTCTCTCCCGTCCAGGCGGTGCTCATGTCCTGCCTGGGCCACGGCTGGGCGGTCAACTTTGGCTCGCTGGCCACTTCCTTCCAGACTCTCCTGGCGGTGACAAACTTGCCCGGCGAGTATTTGGGTCCCGACGCAGCCTGGATGCTGGGGATTTCCTCTTTTGTCTGTGGCGTGCTGGTGGCCTTTGTGGGCGGTGGTTGGAGCGGGGTGCGCCGCACGCTGCCTTTCGTGGCCATTGTCAGCGCGGTGATGGGCCTGGCCCAGTACACCCTGGTGGTGGCGGGCCTGTGGACGCTGGGCGCGACCGGCGCTGCCATGCTGGGCATGCTGGCGGGTTTTGCCCTCACGCGCCTGCCTGCTTATCGGCACAACGGCGGCAGCCTGCCCTCCCCAGAACAGCCCCGAGAAAAACGTTCCCTGGTGTTGGCTTTTTCGGCTTACGCCATCCTGGTGGTGCTGGCCTTCGCCTTCAACCTCATCCCTCCGCTCGCCAAATTCCTCGATAGCATCTACTTCACCCTGCCCTTTCCCGAACTGGCCACCTCTGCCGGGTGGGTGGTTCCGGCTGAAAGCGGGCGCAAGATCTACCTGTTGGGCCACCCCGGCGCCATCCTGCTGTACTCATCCCTGATTGCCTACTTCATCTATGC
>JAEXTI010000457.1 GCA_023406965.1 Chloroflexota bacterium | reverse complement strand
AGGTGACCATTTTGCGGCGACCGGCCGCCAGGGAGAAGGCCATTTCCATGACCCGCCGAACTTCAACATCGGTGTATTCGAGCGTGTCAACAGCGCGCTCACCCGTTGGGGTCACTTCTCGGCCCTTTGGCTGCCCAAAGTATAGCCCGCCGGTTAACTCGCGCACAACGATCATATCAACCCCCGCTAGGCGATCTGGCTTTAAGGGGGAGGCATCTACCAGCGCGGGGTGAACCTTCACCGGGCGCAGGTTGGCAAACACCCCCAGTCCTTTGCGCAATGCTAAGAGACCCTGTTCAGGGCGCACCTTGGCAGCAGGATCGTCCCATTTGGGGCCGCCAACCGCGCCGAGTAAAACGGCATCGGACTGCTGGCAGGCTTTTAGGGTTTCATCGGTGAGGGCTACTCCGTTTTGATCGATGGCGCAGCCGCCAATCAAGTGGTCCGTATAATGAAACCGGAAACCCATCTTCTCAGATAAGGCATCTAGCACGCGAACCGCAGAAGAGACGACTTCTGGGCCGATGCCGTCGCCGGGCAGGAGAACGATATTTGCTTCCATGAAAACTCCTTGCTTAGATTTAATCGGGAACAATCATCAAACCATATTCGATTGAGTCGGCCAGGGCGCGCCAACTGGCCTCAATGATGTTGGCGCTGGCGCCAACGGTGCTCCAGGTTTGGCCGTCGTACTGGGTGTCGATTAATACACGGGTAGTGGCAGCAGTGCCTTTGTCGCTATCCAAAATACGCACCTTGAAGTCTTTGAGGTAGACCCCATTGAGTTTGGGATAACGATCGGACAGGGCCTTGCGCAGAGCGCCGTCCAGGGCGCCGACGGGGCCGTTTCCCTCCGCAGCAGTATGAAGCACCTCGCCGTCCACACGCACTTTTACCGTGGCTTCGGCAAAAATGCCGCGCCCGCGACGATGCTCGACCTGCACAGAGAAGTCAATTAGTTCAAAGGGAGGTTGATAACCGGGCTGCTGACGCTTGAGCATCAGCACCACGGATGCCTCGGCGGCGTCAAAGGCAAATCCTTGCGCTTCGAGGTTCTTGATTTCGCTTAACACGGCGACGAAATCTTCGTTGGTGTTGTCCAGTCCGTACTGTTCTGCTTTGCTGGCGATGCTGCCGCGCCCGGCCAGTTCCGAAACGACAATGTGCATTTCATTGCCAACCAGAGCCGGGTCGATGTGCTGGTAGGAAACGATCGAGCGGCGCAGCCCAGCTACGTGCAACCCGCCTTTATGCGCAAAGGCGGCCCGTCCGACATAAGCCAGATGGTCATCGGGGTTGAGGTTGGCGACTTCACTCATGTAGTGGGCCACCTCAAATATCTTGGGCAAATGACCCTCAGGCAATACTTGTTTTCCCATCTTGATTTCGAGATTGGGAATGATGGAACACAGGTTGGCGTTGCCGCAGCGTTCGCCGTAACCATTGATCGTGCCCTGCACCTGCACGCAGCCGGTGCGGATGGCAGAGAGCGAGTTGGCCACGGCTGACTCGGTGTCGTTGTGAGCGTGAATGCCTAAACGGGCTTTGGGTAGTGCCACCTGGATGGCGGTGACGGCTTCGGTAATATCCCAGGGTAGGGAGCCGCCATTGGTGTCGCAAAGCACCAAGATTTCAGCCCCGCCGCGATGAGCGGCTTGAAGGGTCTGTAGCGCATACTCTGGGTTAGCTTTGAACCCGTCGAAAAAGTGTTCGGCATCGTACATCACCCTTCGGCCAAGGCTAACCAAATAGGAGCAGCTGTGCTCGATGATACGCAGGTTTTCTTCTAGTGTTGTTTTGAGAACATCGGTAACATGCAAATCCCACGACTTGCCCACCAGGGTGCAAACGGCTGTACCGGAATCAACCAAGGCCTGAATATTGCTGTCATCGGCAGGTTGGGAACCGGCTCGACAGGTGGAACCGAAGGAGGTGACAACGGCATGCTGCCATTGCATCTCGGCGGCGCGACGGAAAAACTCAGCATCTTTGGGGTTAGAACCCGGCCAGCCACCTTCGATGTAATCAATTCCAAGCTCATCCAGGCGGCGGGCAATACGCAGCTTGTCATCCACCGACAAAGAGATGTCTTTCCGTTGGGTTCCATCACGCAGGGTGGTGTCGTAGATTTCGATTTTCATTGCTGCCCCTCAAACGCTAAGATTTGCTTGTTGAACGACAAAATGTAGCCCAGTTCATCCACGCCCTTGAGCAGGCAGGTTTTGGAAAACGCGTCGATGGGGAACGAAGCGGTTTGCCCGTCGGGGAGTGAAATGGTCTGGCTGGCCAGGTCAATAGAAAGGCTGGCAGATGGAACTTCGATTAAGTAATCTGAAAACAGGCGGTGATCTTCCGGCGAAAGCTCGACGGGCAGGAGGCCGTTTTTGAGCGCGTTGTTGCGGAAGATATCGGCAAACGAACCTGCCACTACCGCGCGAAAACCAAAACCGGTCAATGCCCAGGGGGCATGCTCGCGCGAGGATCCGCAGCCGAAGTTGAAACCGGCAAAGAGGATTTGCGCCCCCTGCGCTGCGGGCTGGTTAAGCACGAAGTCTGGCTTAGGCTGACCGGATGCTTCATAGCGCCAGTCGGCAAACAAATTGCTCCCCAGGCCAAGCTTGTCAGTCACCTTGAGGTAGCGAGCAGGGATGATCTGGTCGGTATCGATATCGTTGACTGGCATGTAGACGGCACGGGATGTGAGGGTATCAAATTGAGCCATAGTTCTACTCCAAAGTACGGATATCGGTGATGCGGCCGGTCACGGCAGCGGCAGCAGCGGTGACCGGGCTGGACAAGAAGGTTCGCCCGCCTTTTCCCTGGCGGCCTTCAAAGTTCCGGTTACTGGTGCTGACGGCATATTGGCCGGGCTCGAGTTGGTCGCCGTTCATGGCAATGCACATACTGCATCCGGGTTCGCGCCATTCCGCGCCCGCTTGCAGGAAGGTCTCGTGGAGGCCTTCAGCTTCAGCCTGGCGCTTGACTTCCTGCGAGCCGGGTACGACCAGTACGCGCGTGCCGGAGGCCACTTTGCGACCAGCAAAGACCTGGGCGGCCTGTCGCAAATCGCTGATGCGGCCATTGGTGCAACTGCCGATGAAGACTACGTCGATGGGATGGCCCAAAAGAGCCTGTCCGGGTTTAAGCCCCATATAAGCAAGCGCTTTTTCCATAGCAGCTCGTTGTGCGGGATCGGATAGACGTTCAGGTTGAGGTAGGCGGCCGGTTATGGGCATGCCCATGCCTGGATTGGTGCCATAGGTGATCATTGGTTCAAGCGTTGCGGCATCCAGGGTGATGGTGCGATCGTAGACAGCACCCTCATCACTGGGCAAGGATTTCCAGCGAGCCACGGCGGCATCCCAGGCGGCGCCTTGGGGAGCGCGCGGTGTTCGGGCCAGGTATTCGAAGGTGGTCTCGTCGGGGGCAATCATCCCGGCGCGGGCCCCGCCTTCAATGGACATGTTGCATACGGTCATGCGCTCTTCCATGCTCAAGGCGCGGATAGCTTCTCCGGTATACTCAAAGACATAGCCGGTTCCGCCGCCTGTTCCATTTTGGGCGATGATGGCCAGGATGATATCCTTGGCAGACACGCCTTTTTGGAGGCGGCCAGAGACTTCAACGCGGCAGGTGCGGGGTTTGCGCTGGAGCAGGCATTGGGTAGCCAACACGTGTTCCACCTCGCTGGTACCGATACCAAATGCCAGCGCGCCAAAAGCGCCGTGGGTGGAGGTGTGGCTGTCGCCGCAGACGATGGTCATTCCGGGTTGGGTAAGGCCCAATTCCGGGCCAATGATGTGGACGACACCCTGGTTGGGGCTGGCCAATCCATACAAAGGGATGCCGAAATCGGTGCAATTTTGCTCGAGCTGAGCAATTTGCTTGCGGGAAAGTTCGTCGGCAAAAGCCAGGCGGCCTTCAACAGGTCCGCCCGTTGTGCGTGTGGGAACGCCGTGATCAACCGTGGCCGCAGTCCGGTCAGGACGGTGGACCGCTAAACCCCGACTACGCAGCCCGGTGAAGGCCTGTGGCGAGGTCACCTCATGAACGAGGTGTAGATCGATATATAAAACTGCGGGTGATTCGGGCTCCTGAACGACAACGTGCTTTTCCCAGATCTTTTCGAAGAGGGTGCGCGAAGTTGTCATGGAGCAGTATCCGTCCTTAATTGTTCTTCCGCCTCAGCCGGAAAGTACATTTCTTCCGTCTCGGTCAGGTAATCGGTCAAGTCCCAACCGGTGGGAATGGTGCGGGGCTCGGGAAAGGGATTGGGCTCGAAAGCCGGGGCAAACTTTTTAGTGGACTCGTATTGGCAATACATGATTTCCTCCTCGGAAAAAATTAAGCAACCGTAACTTCGGCAACAGTTTCACCAGCGCCGGCGGGCTCGTATTGGCCCGTGGCTACCAGCATTTTATTGATTGCGGCCAGGTAAGCTTTGGCGCTCGCGACGATGATGTCGGTGTCTGCGCCGTAGCCGCCAAAGGTGCGCACCTGCTCACGCTCCGTCTGAACGGTGATGTTGGGCAACTGCTCGCCACTGGCGATGCGCACGGTAACCTCACCCATTGCATCGATGCCTTCGGTGATGGCGTGGATCACGAACTCAAGAAGTGTGGAAGGAGCATTGATGACTGCATCGATGGCCTTATAAGCGGCATCCACCGGACCGGAACCGATCGCAGCCTGGACATGCATCTGGCCGTCTGGGCCGTGCAGGCGCACGGTAGCGGTGGGCATGCCCATCGTCCCGCAGGCAACTTGTAGTCCTTCCAGTGAGAAATACTCGCGAGGTTGGTAAAGTTCATCAGAGATGAGAGCTTCCAGATCGGAGTCGGTGATAGTCTTCTTTTTATCGGCAAGCATTTTGAAGCGGTCGAACAACTTTGACATTTCCGCTTCGTCCAGGTTGTAGCCCAAGTCGACCATGCGCATCTTGAGCGCATGGCGTCCGGAATGCTTGCCCAGCACCAGGCGGGTCTGTTTCACGCCGACTGCCTCTGGCCGCATGATCTCATAGGTCTGGTTGTTCTTGAGCATGCCATCTTGATGGATCCCGGCTTCGTGGGCGAAGGCATTGGCTCCAACGATGGCTTTATTTGGCTGCACCGACATTCCGGTGTAATTGCTAACCA
>JAEXTI010000383.1 GCA_023406965.1 Chloroflexota bacterium | reverse complement strand
GCCTTTTGGTCGCTGGTCGAAGACTGGGCCGAGCAAAACCCGCCCGGCATGGGCCCCAACTGGAAATGCGGGCAGGAAGCCTCCCTGCGCCTTTTGGCCTGGTGCTTTGGCCTGTACGCCTTCCGCGCTTCCCCCAGCACCACCCCCGAGCGCCTGGCTAAGCTAACTCAATTCTCCGCCGGGCTGGCCCAGCGCGTCTACCGCAACCTCGATTACGCCATCTCCACCCGCGCCAACCACATGGTCTCAGAAGCCTTTGGCGTTTGGTTGGCGGGACTCTTGTTTCCTGAGTTGAAAGACGCGTCGTTGTACCTGAAAACAGGCCGTGCGCTGCTGGAACAGGCTGCCAGCCAGCAAATCTTCCCCGACGGCGCTTACTCGATGTTCTCGGTCAACTACAACCGCTTCATCCTGCATGTTTACCTGCTGGCCCTGCGCCTGGGCGATCTCAACAGACAACCCTTCTCCCAGGACTTGCGCCGGGCTGTTTCTGCCTCGGTCGATCACCTTGCCCAGCTCATCGACCCCGAATCCGGCCAGATGCCCGAGTACGGCTCCATCGATGGCGCACTGGTGCTGCCCCTCAACAACTGCGATTACACCGACTATCGTCCCGTCCTCCAGTTGGGCGCCTTCATCACCCGCGGCGTGCGCCTGTTTCCACCCGGCCCCTGGGATGAAGACCTGCTCTGGCTGTGCGGTTCGCAAAGTCTGGAAGCTCCCCTCAAGCAGTCGCAACAACAGGACAGCGCCTTCCCCGATGGCGGCATCTACACCCTGCACGGCCACTCCAGCAAGGTTACCATCCGCTGCGCCTCCCACCGCGAGCGGCCCTCGCATGCCGACCAGCTCCATCTGAACCTGTCCTGGCAAGGCCAACCCATCGCCGTCGATGCGGGCACCTATCTCTACAACGGTTCCGGCATCTGGCAAAACGGCCTGGCCCGCAGCGCCGTGCACAATACCGTCACCGTGGACGGCGAGGATCAAATGCAGCGACTCACCCGCTTCACCTGGGGCAATTGGTCGGAAGGCCGTGTGCTGCTACCTGCGCCCGCCCTCACCTGGCGCGGCGAGCACGACGGCTACACCCGCCTCGCCGACCCGGTCACCCACCGCCGCGCCGTCCTGCGCCTGGAGAACGACGCCTGGCTGGTGCTGGACCGCCTCGAAGGCCGCCAGCCGCACCGTTTCCGTTTGCACTGGCTCCTCGCCGACCTGCCTTATACGCTGGTTTCCGACAGCCTCGGTCTAGACCTTCAAATCAACGGCAACTCCCTGGCTATGCGCATAAACCTATTTGAAGGCGAGGGCGATTTCTCTCTCGTCCGCGCTGATCCCGACTCCACCCGCGGATGGCGCGCTCCGTATTACGGGCGCAAAGACCCGGCTCTCTCCCTGGTCCTCGAAACGGTTCGCCCCGCCGCCTGCTTCTGGACCTACTTTGGCCCAGACCCCGCTGTGCTCACCCCACAGATGCTGCAAGAGGCTTTCAAAGAGCTGTAAATGGACACTTTCTGGGAGCGTCTCACCGCTGCTCCACGCTACCTCGACCAAACCGACCGTCTCCTCGAGTTCATCCGCGACGAGGTGGAGCGTTATTACCACCCCCTGGCGCAAGCTCTCCTAAAACTGGCCGCCGCGCATCGCTGCCTGGTCGCTATAGCCGGGCCCCCTGCCGTGGGCAAGTCCGCCTTTGCTACCGCGCTGGCAGCCGTGGTTAATACTCTGGCGGAGAAAGAAATCTCGCTGGTCATCGGGCTGGACGGCTGGCACTATCCCAACGTCTACCTCGACACCCACACCCTCCTGCGCGGCGAACAAACCCTCTCGCTGCGCTCGCTCAAAGGCGCGCCTGAGACTTTTGATGCCCTTGCCGCCCTGGCAACCCTGTCTGCCATCCGCGCCGATGCCCCTGGCGCGCAGACGCCCTTTCCGGTCTACAGCCGCGCCTTGCACGACCCCATCCCCGATGCCGGATGCGTCGCCCCAACCCACCGCCTGCTGCTCGTCGAGGGCAACTACTGGCTCCTCGATCAACCGCCCTGGAATGCCGCCCACCCCTTTTTCGACCGCTCCATTTTTCTCACCGGCGAGCCGGTCACGCTCCTGGCTGGCCTGCGTGAGCGTCTGGTGCGCGGCGGGCGAACCCCCGAGGATGCCGACGCCCACATCCAGGCCGTCGACCTGCCCAACATGCGCCTGGTTCTGGAGCACTCCGCCCCTGCCAACTGGACGGTCACCAAAGCCGACAGCCGCCACATCCTCCGTATCGATCCACCACTTGAATGATCCATTCAAACAAACCCAGCCCGTAACGGCGAGGCGAGATTCGTCAAAAGAATCTACCCATATCTGGTAGCCTCGCCGTCTTTTGGCGCAGGTAATGACGATTTTCGCGCCCCCCCCACCAACAAGAAAATTTGCTGGAATTACCATTTTCCTTACAAGCACTCCACCATCAATTGACGGATACCCTCCTGCCGGCTACAATGGCCCCCGGAGTAAAACACCTTGGGATTCGCCGCTTCACTTTTCATCGCCGCCGGGCTCGCCATGGACGCATTCGCCGTCTCGTTGGGCATCGGCACCACCCGCAAAGCCGTTGACTCCCGCGCGCGTTTCCGCCTTGCTTTCCACTTCGGCATCTTCCAGGGCCTCATGCCCATCCTCGGCTGGTTGGCCGGCTCCACCATCGCCCGCTACATTGAGAGCTTCGATCATTGGGTCGCCTTTGGCCTCCTGGCCTACGTCGGCGTTAGCATGATCCGCTCCGGGCTCAACCCCGACATGGAAATTTACAAAGAAAACCCGTCCAAGGGCAAAACCCTGATGATGTTATGCATCGCTACCAGCATCGACGCCATGGCCGTCGGACTGAGCATGGCCATGATCCAGGTCAGCGTGTGGGCGCCCGCCGCCATCATCACGGTGGTCACCATTGCCCTGTCGGCCTTTGGATTGGCCGTCGGCGGCAAGCTGGGCGAAAAATTCGGCAAGCGCATGGAAATTCTTGGCGGCCTGGTCCTCCTCGGCATCGGCCTGCGCATCGTTTACACTCACCTCGTCGGCTAACCGCACACCCCCGGCAGCGGGAAGTTTTGCGCCGCCTCGTCCAGCACCAGCACCCAATCCGGCCCGC
>JAEXTI010000363.1 GCA_023406965.1 Chloroflexota bacterium | reverse complement strand
TGTGTGGGGCGATGATGAGGTTGTCGAGGGTGTAGAGGGGGTGGTCGGGGGGCAGCGGCTCGGGGTCGGTCACATCAACGGCAGCGGCGAAGAGATGCCTGCTTTGCAGCGCGTCGTAGAGGGCTTGCTGGTCGATCATGGCCCCGCGGGCGGTGTTGACCAGGATGGCACCGGGCTTCATCTTCGCCAGCGTATCGGCGTTGATCAGGCCGCGGGTTTGCGGGGTGAGCGGGGCGTGCAGCGAGACGAAGTCTGATTCGCGCAGGAGGGTGTCGAGTTCAACGGGCTCGGCGTTGATGCCTTCGACGGGGCCGGTGGTGGGATCGTGGAACAGGACGCGCATGTCGAAGCCGGCGGCGCGGCGGGCAACAGCCTGGCCAATGCGCCCAAAGCCGATGAGGCCGAGGGTGGCGCCTGCCAGGTCCATGCCCAGGAGGATGGAAGGGCCCCAGGTTTTCCAACGCCCTGCGCGGGCGTAGTGCTCGGCTTCCACCAGACGGCGGGCAGCGGCCATGAGCAAGGTGAAGGTGAAATCGGCGGTGGCCCCGGTGAGCACGCCGGGGGTGTTGCCTACGGCGATGCGGCGCTGGGTGGCGGCGGCGATGTCGATGTTGTCAAAGCCGACGGCGTAGTTGCTGATGACCTTGAGCTGCGGCCCGGCAGCATCCATGATGTCGGCGTCGATTTTATCGGTGAGCAGGCTGAGGATGCCATCCGCGCCTTGCACGCGCTCCAGCAGCACGTCGCGCGAAGGGGGCAGTTCATCGATCCAGATGTCGGCATCGCAGACGGATTCGAGCAATTTTAATCCCGGGGCGGGGATCAGGCGGGTAATGAAAATCTTGGGTCGGGACATGGGGGCCTCCAGTGGTAGGTTGCTTTTAGTATAGCCGAAGTGAAGGGGTAGGGGCAAACGGCGGAAGAGACGGGTGTAAATATGCTGGGAGGTCGCCACGCCGCTGAAAGAGCATCAGCGGCTCGCGACGACATGACCGGCGGGTTGTGTTAAAATCAAGAACAAATTATTAACGTTCACAAATTCCCTTCTCCCTATTTTGAAAAGGACTCTGTATGACCACAAATATCCCCCGCCCCGAATACCCGCGCCCGCAGTTTGCTCGCGCCGATTGGCTGAACCTGAACGGAACCTGGCAGTTTGAGTTTGATCCAGAGGATAAAGGCCAGGAGAACGGACTGCGCGAGCGCCCACTCGCCGGGACGATCCTGGTGCCCTTCACGCCCGAGTCGACGCTTTCGGGCATTGGCGACGTGGACTTTCATGATGCGGTGTGGTACCGGCGCGAGGTTCAAATTCCGGCGGAGTGGGCGGGGCGCAAGGTGCTTGTCCACTTCCAGGCGGTGGATTACGACACCACCGTGTGGGCCAACGGGCAGGAAGTGGCCCGTCACCGCGGCGGCTTTACGCCCTTCACAGCGGATCTTTCGGGAGTGGCGAAACCGGGCGAGACGGTGACCCTGGTGGTGCGTGTTCGTGACTATCACAACCGGGCCATGCCCTCGGGCAAGCAGTCGCGCATTTTCGAGAACGTAGGCTGCATGTACACCCGCACGACCGGCATCTGGCAGACCGTGTGGCTGGAGCCGGTGCCGGAAACGCATTTCCTGCGCCCGCGCATCACGCCGGACGTGGCCAATTCCCGTTTCCATCTGGAAGTGCCCATCAGCGGCAGCCGGGCGGGATACACGGTGCGCGCGGCGCTGGCCGACAACCGGGGCGAGGTGGCGCGGGTGAGTCTGCCCGCCGACCGCGACTTTGTTCCCGCGCTCGAACTGGCCATCCCGGCCAGCCGGGTGCACTTGTGGGAGCCGGGCAACCCGCATCTGTATAACCTGACCCTGGAACTGGTCAATTCTACCGGGCAGGTGACCGACCGGATGGAGTCCTATGCCGGGCTGCGCTCGCTGCGCATCGAGGGCAAGCGCATCTTGCTCAACGGGCAAGCTGTGTTCCAGCGGTTAGTGCTGGATCAAGGTTTTTATCCCGACGGCATCTTGACCGCGCCCAGCGATGAGGCCCTGGTCAAAGATATTGAATTGTCGATGGCGGCGGGGTTCAACGGGGCGCGCCTGCACCAGAAGGTGTTTGAAGAGCGTTTCCTGTACCATGCCGACCGCCTGGGTTATCTGGTGTGGGGCGAGTTCCCCGATTGGGGATGCGCGGGTTTTGGCCCGGCCGAGGATCACCAGCAGCCCACCGCCAGCTACATCACCGAGTGGTTGGAGGCCATCCAGCGCGATTACTCGCACCCGGCGATTGTGGGCTGGTGCGGGCTGAATGAGACCTGGCAGGCTATCACCGACCGGCTGAGCACGCTGGACACGGTCACCCGGGGCATGTTCCTGGCGGCTAAAGCGCTGGATACCACCCGCCCGGTGCTGGATGCTTCCGGGTATGCGCACCGCGTGTCCGAGACGGATGTGTATGACAGCCATGATTACGAGCAGGACCCGGTCAAGTTCAAGGCTACCCACGATGAAGCCATGCAGGGCAAGCCGTTTGTCAATATGACCGGAGTGGACAGCGTGCCCATGTCGGTGCCGTACAGCGGGCAGCCCTATTTCGTCAGCGAGTTTGGCGGCATCTGGTGGAACCCGGACGCCAAACCCGGCGAAGATAGCTGGGGCTATGGCAACCGCCCGCAGAGCCTGGACGAGTTCTACGAGCGCTTCCAGGGGCTGTGCGACGCGCTGTTGGATAATTGGGCGCATTTTGGCTACTGCTACACTCAACTGACCGATGTATTCCAGGAACAAAACGGCATTTACCGCTTCGACCGCTCGGAGAAATTCGACGTGGAGCGCTTGCGAAAGATTCAGACCCGCAAGGCCGCCAGCGAGGATTAATATTTGACGCAAAGTTTTAGCGGTAATGATGTCACAGTACGCAGGGTGGCTGCCACCTGGTGGCCGCTGGCCTTGAGCTGGATTCTGATGTCCGCCGAGCCCTCCATGCTGGCGGCGGTGGTGGCGCGGCTGGCCGACCCCGACATCCATCTGGCGGCATACGGCAGCGTGACCTTTCCGCTGATCGGTATTTTGCAGGCTCCCATCCTGACCCTGCTCTCGTTGTCTACCACGATGAGCCGGGATTGGGATTCGTTCGTCAAGGGGCGCAAGATCATGTTCTACCTGGGCGGAGGGCTGACCCTGCTGTACTCGCTGATTGCGTTCACGCCGTTGTACGATGTGGTGGTGCGGGACCTGATCGGCGCGCCGCCCGAGGTGATCGAGCCGGCCCGCCTGGGCATGTTCGTGGGGCTGCCGTGGTCGTTTGCAGTGGCTTACCGGCGTTTTCACCAGGGTGTGTTGATCCGTTTCGAGCATTCGCGCGCGGTGACGGTGGGCACGCTGCTGCGTTTTGTGATGGACGTGGTGGTGTTGTCGGCGGGTTTTCTGATCGGCTCCATCCCCGGCACGGTGCTGGCGACGCTGATGATGGTGTTTGGGGTCATCACCGATGCGGTGTACGTGGGGCTGCGGGTGAGGCCGGTGCTGCGCTACGAACTGCGCCGGGCCCCGCCGGTGGACCCGCCGATTGGACTCAAGCAGATGATCCTGTTTTTCATCCCGCTGGGCATCACCCCGCTGCTCAACCAGTTGATTCGTCCCATTGGCAGCGCTGCGCTTTCGCGCCTGCCCGACCCGCTGATGACGCTGGCGGTGTGGCCGGTTATCTCCAGTTTGTCGTTTCTCATCGTCACGCCTGGGGCGGCCTTGCACGAGGTGGTGATAGCCCTGTTGGACCGGCCCGG
>JAEXTI010000296.1 GCA_023406965.1 Chloroflexota bacterium | reverse complement strand
TTTTCGCCGCGTTCAAGTCGAGAGCGAACAATTTGTCGCCGGCTTGTTTGATCTTGTCGGTATCCACATGGAAATCGACCACATAGATATAGATGGTTTCTTCCGGGAGCATTTCCAGCAAGGCAATTCCCTGGTCCGCGACCCATTTCAGGATTCGGTCTCCGAGAATCCAGGGAGCGCTCAGTTCGGTCAGGTCAATACTCAGTGTGGATGGTAAGACATCCGGGATCTTTTGGGCAGTAATGGCTGCAATAACGGGTTCCATTTTATTCTCCAAGATTTTTCAAAGGAACGGATTTAAAAATGTTATTCCATTAAGCCCAATAAGGAGCATTCACTGCCTTTCCCCCTGTAGACGAAATGCCTGGCAGAAGAGTCCCGAATTTGGGTCACACGCAGGCGAGACATATCTGCATATACCTCAAATTCGGGAGCTTTTCTTCATCCCCTAAGTAGTTTTGTAATTATTTACTATAGATATTGAATTATAGTCCCGTTTCCGTCAAGAGGGGCCCCATATGTTTATATCAGGGCAAACGCTCATCTGTGGCCGGCCCGGCGGGTCTGCCGGGTGGGCAAACAACCCTTGCCCGCCTGGACACTTTCCCGACGTCCCTGTCTGGCCTGACTTAAAGACCCGCCGCTACGCTGAGAATGGCGTCATTCCTGCCTGCTGCGCGACCCACCGCTAAATTTTGCTTGTGGGCGGAGCCCTCGTCAGGGCGCCGAAGCGGCGTCAGCTTTTGGCTTAAGGCTGACGGCTTATGGCTTATAGCTTTCTTAACCCAATTACCATTTTGGCGCCGTGGCCTTTGCCCGCCGATTCTGCCGCAATCGTGCCGCCCTGGGCGGTGACGAGCGCTTTGCAAATGGCCAGTCCCAGGCCCAGGTTGCCTTTGGCCCCGCGGGCTTTGTCGGCGCGGAAGAAACGGTCGAAGACGCAAGGCAAATCCTCGGGGTCGATGCCCGCGCCGTTATCGCTGACGGCCAACTGCACCTGCTCACCTTGTTGCGCCGCGCTCAGCCGGATTTCACCGCCCTGGGGTGTATAACGTAAGGCGTTTTCAACCAGGTTCTTCAACACCTGCGCCATGCGGCCCTCGTCCACCGACACCGCCGGGATGTTTTCCGGCGCATCCAGCACCAGGGTCACGCCCTGGCGGGCGGCAATGGGTTCGTAGACCTGAAAGATACGCTCTAGCAGGGCCGCGGGCTGCACAGGCTGCATTTGAATATCCAGCCCGCCGGACTCGACCTGCGAGAGGGTCGACAAGTCACTGACCAGCCGGCGCAGGTGCTCGATCTCGGTTTTAATGATCTCGATGCGCTGGGGGGTCAGGCCCACCTCACCGTCTTCGAGCATCTCCATGTAGCCCGAAAGGATCTGCAAGGGCGTGCTCAGATCGTGAGTGATATCGGCGGTCATGCGCTTGCGCTGCTGATCGGCCTCCACCAAATCGGCGCTCATTTGATTGAAGGTGGCGGTGAGTTGGCCCAGCTCGTCCTTGGAAGTCACCGGGAGCTGCTGCTCCAGTTCGCCGCGCGCCAGGGCTTGCGAGGCTGTTGTCAGGCGTTGGATGGGGCGCGAGAGGCCCCGCGAAAGCACAAAACCCATCACCACCGCCGCCAGCACCCCCGCCAGGGCAGCCAGCCCGATGGCCAGATTGGTGCGCCGCAGGAAGAGCTGCTCCTCGGCGTTGAGCTGAAACTGCATTTTCTTGTCCGGCAGAATCCAGGCCACCGTCTCGCCGTCCACTTTCACTTCCACCGCATCTTTAAGCTGTTCCTCCGGCAAAACCTGCCCAATATCGCCGCCGGGGCCGGGGATCAAGATGTGGAACTCAGCGTCCACCAGACCGTCAATGCCGCGAAAATCGCGGTAATTAGGGGGATTGCTGGGAAAACCGCTTTGACCAGGTTCGGGACGAAACTGGCTGGTGAGGATGTAATACTCAAAGAAACCGTCCATCGTTCCCGTGGCGGTATAGTACTCCTCGATCGACTCTTTCAGCCGGGCGGTCTGCTGCTCGGCCACCAGGTTCATCAGCGACTGCCCCGAGGTCAGGCGAATCAAAGCCGAGACCACCACCACGGTGATCAGCGCCACGGCGAGGTAGGAGAGGATCAGCTTGCGTTGCAGGGTGAACTTCATTCCGTCTCCATAAAGCGATAGCCAACGCCAAACACGGTTTCAATATACTTCGGCTGATTGAGATCGTCGCCCAGCTTCAAACGCAGGTTGCGGATGTGGATTTTCAAGGTCGCCTCCGAGCCACTGTAGCCATTTTCCATCAAGCGCATGCACAGGCCCGCTCGCCGCACTACCTTTCCCGCTGATTGCATCAACATCTCCAGCAGTTGGAACTCCAACGGGGTCAATTCGATGGGCTCGCCGCCCTTGCGCAGTTCGTGCTTGCCGCGGTCCAGGGTGATGTCGCCAATGGTCAAGGACGGCTCGCTTTCCTCTTTCGGCGCGGCCCGGCGCAGCACGGCGCGCATGCGCACCAGCAATTCGCGCAAGCGGAAGGGCTTGGTGATGTAGTCATCGGCGCCCAGGTCGAAGCCGCGGATGATATCGGCCTCGGCCTGTTTGGCGGTGATCATAATCACCGGGACGCTCGATTCTTGCCGCAGGCGGCTGATGAACTGGTAGCCGTCCATGGTGGGCATCATGATGTCGAGCAAAATCAGGTCGGGATTGGCCGCGCGGGTCACATCCAACGCTTCGCGCCCATCCGAAGCGGTCAACACTTCATAGTCCTGCCCGCCGAGGAAATCGCTCAGCATGACCTGCACGTTGCGCGTGTCGTCCACTACCAATATTTTTCGAGTCATACCGATATTATAGCCAATCCCGACCTGTAATTTTTGTTCCATTTCGT
>JAEXTI010000293.1 GCA_023406965.1 Chloroflexota bacterium | reverse complement strand
CCAAAACAATCTCCGGTGCGGGCGCGGGCGGCACAATGGCCGATCCATGCAGCGTATAGGGTTGGGCCAATACCAGCCCAACCGCCGCCGCGAAGAACAAAGCCGCTCCGCCCACTACCCACGCCAGGATTCGTTTCACTGTTACCTCTTTACGCCACAGTGCCAATCAGATACAGGGCCGGGTAGAAGAAAATCCACACCAGGTCCACGAAGTGCCAGTAATTGGCCGCCGCTTCCACGGCCCAGTGCTTCTCCGCGCTATATTTTCCGCGCAGCCCATTGCGCAGCACCAGCGCCAGGAAGATCACCCCGGTGAGCACATGGAAGGCGTGCATGCCGGTCATCATGTAAAACACCGCGCCCTGCGGGCCGTCATCGGGGCCGAAGTGGGCAATCTGCCACTCCACGCCCACCACACCCACCAGGAAGGCCACGCCCAGTATGATGGTGATGGCAGTGCTGGTGATGAAGCCCTTGCGGTTGCCCTGCGAAATCTGTACTTCGGCACGGTTCATGAAGAAACTCGACACCAGCAGCACCGAGGTCACAATCAGGCCCACGAACTGGTCCAACTCGGGACGGGTATTGCCCAACAGGTAAAAGCGCGATACCAAAAGCCCGCCGAACACAAACGCGTCGGAGATAAAGAACAGCCACAAACCGATGCGCGCGGTACGCAACTTATCAGCAAAACTGGAATGAGCCGTTGCGGCATGAGCGATCATTCGTGACCTCCTTCATTACGAAAAGCGCGTTTGACATGCATGAAGAACCATAACACCAGCCCACCCTTACCCAGGGCCAGCACCCACAGGAGAATCGCGGGCAGATGCGTGATCGCCACAACGTACTCGATGGCGGTCAGCACGGCCAACCCCACGAAAACGATCAAACCTTGTTTCAATTCATCTTTCTTATTCATTCGCTTCCCCTCCTCAGTCCGCCGCCTGCGCAGCAGGAACAATTGGTTGGTTCACCTCAACGTACTTGGAGCCCTCCAGGCCATAGTCATAGGGCTCGCCAACCACCACCACCGGGGTGTCGTAGTTATGCGCGGGCATGGGTGAGGGCGCCAGCCACTCAGGCGAGCGCGACTCCCACAGATTGCCCTTCGCCGTCTCGCCCACGCGCGCGCTGCGGTAGAGGTTGATGAAGAACAGTAGCACCGAAACCGCCACCATATACCCGGCGATGGTGATGATCAAATGGGTCAGGTCAAAGCCCAGGGCCGCGTCGTAGTCGGCGATGCGCCGGCGCATACCCAACAAACCAATGCGCATCTGCCCGAACGAAGTCACCATGAAGCCGATATATAGCAGCCAGAAGTGCCACTTGCCCAGCGTCTCGCTCATACGCTTGCCGGTGATCTTGGGGAACCAGTAATAAATGGCCGCGAACACCGGGAAGATGTACCCACCAAACATGGTGGCGTGGAAGTGCCCGACGATGTAGTAGCTGTCGGTGATGTGCAGGTCGGTAGAAACCGTGCCCGCCATCGGTCCGGTGATTCCACCCACCAGAAATACGCTGATGGCTCCCAGCAAGAAGTACATGGGCGTCTGCAAACGCATCTTGCCCTGCCACATGGTCGCCGTCCAGCTAAAGAACTTGACCCCCGTGGGCACCGCTACCAGCAAGGTGCTATACATGAACGGCACGCGCAGGTATTCTTCCATGCCCGCCGCGAACATGTGGTGCGCCCACACCAGGAAGCCCACCAGGGCGATGCCCAGCGAGGACATGGCGATCCAGCGGTAGCCGAACAGCGGCTTGCGCACAAACACCGGCAGCAGTTCGCTGATCACACCCAGCCCCGGCAAGACAAAGATATACACCGCCGGGTGCGAGTAGAACCAGAACAGGTGCTGATACAGGATAGGGTTGCCGCCGCCCGCCGGGTCGAAGAAGTTCATCCCCAGCAAGCGCTCGAACAAGGTCATCTGGAAGGCCAACCCAATCAATTGCGTGGCGGTCAATGCCATGATCGAGGTCGCCAGCACGCTCCAGGCCAGAATGGGCATGTTAAACAGGGCCATACCCGGCGTGCGCATGCGCAAGATGGTGGCGATCAAGTTGAGCGCTCCCAAGATGGACGACCAACCCACGAACCACACGCCCACGAAGAACAACTGGATGCCCATCGGCCCGCGGATGCTCAACGGGGCGTAACCGGTCCAGCCGGTTTCAAAGCCGCCCAGGGCCAGGCTGGAGACCAGCACGAGCGAAGCAGGCACCGCCACCCAGAAGGAGAGAGCGTTCAGGCGCGGAAAAGCCATATCCCGCGCGCCGATCAGCAGGGGGATGACATAGTTGGAGATGGCGGCGATGCCCATCAAGATCGAGGCAATCAGCACCATGCCGTGCAGCCCCACCAGTGAGTTGAACAACTGAAAAGAGAGGAACTGCCGCCCCGAAGCCGCCAACTCGGTGCGGAAGATGAGTGCGAACGTGCCGCCCAGCGCCAGCAGAATCATCGAGAGGATGCCGTACTGCACACCGATGACCTTGTGATCAAAGCTCAAGCCCCAGTAGCGGCGCGCTCCCGCAGGGTCCTGGATTTCCTCGGGCTCATGCACTTCCTCGCCCAACGCCATGCGGTACCAATCGCTGAAGGCCCCCAGGCCGATCAAGAAGCCCAGCACGCCAAACACCGCGCCTACCACATAGGCCGGTTCGGCGTTCAGGGGCCGTCCCAGTAGCGCCTGGATACCCGCCACCAAACCAAACCCAATCGGCGTACCGATCAGTTGGCCAATCACGCCCCGAACAATGCCGTAAGAAAGAAACTTTTTCATAAACAATCCTCCGCTTAATCCACTGTCTGGATGAAAGCGATGATGTCCTGGATTTGCTCATCCGTGAGCAAGTCGCCGTAGGTGGCAGGCATCACATTGGGCGGGAAACCCTTGTGGATCAGCTTGTTCGGCTCCAGGATCGATTCCAGCAGGTAAGCATCATCCACGGTCACGGTGCTGCCATCCTCCA
>JAEXTI010000241.1 GCA_023406965.1 Chloroflexota bacterium | reverse complement strand
TTTGTTCAACGGGGCGGGACTTTCCTCGCGCCGGGTAGAGATGGAACTTTGGCGCAGCGGACCGCCTTTCACGCAAGAAGAAATTCTGTTGACTACCCTGCGCAACTTCAATGATTGGCAGCCCTCGTTGAGCACTCAGTTGGATATTGTGGTGGTTGGTTCGCAATCTCAGGCGCTGCGCTGGGCCTTGCGGGAGTTCGAGGGTGTTTCGTATGTGACCGACCTGCCAACGAACGCCCAGCCTGCGGTTGTGATTACCGGCATAGATTTCAATATGGAGCAAACCGCGCCTTACCGGGGGCAGGATTTCTATTTGTGGGAAAAGCCTTTTTGGGACTTGCTGATGGGCAGAGATTGGTTGATCTGGTCTACTTACCGGACTGCGTTAACCGATAATCAACAAATTATCCTGTGGGTGCGCACAGATCTGTTCCCCGGTGGGGATGACAGTGCTGCCGGGTTGCAATAGGAAGGTGTCATGACACGAGCGAACATCATTGCCATCGACGGGCCGGCGGCGTCGGGAAAATCAACCGTGGCAGAACGATTGGCCAAAGAATTGGGTTATCTGTTTTTTGACACCGGAATCATGTATCGGGCAGTGACTTTGGCAGCGCTGGAGCACCTCCAGGCGGTGGATAACGAAGCCCAGGTGACGAAACTGGCTGAGGCTGTGCAAATTGACGTCAACCCGGCCAGCATGCAGGATGGAAGGCAGTGTGATGTGCTTTTGGATGGGCGGGACGTGACCTGGATGATCCGCTCGGCCCGTGTGGATGCGAATGTATCGCAAGTGTCGGCTTACCCCGGCGTGCGGCAGGCCATGACCGTGCAGCAGCGGCGCATTGGCAAGCGCGGCTCGGTGGTGATGGTGGGGCGCGATATCGGCACGGTAGTGCTGCCAGAAGCGGATCTAAAGGTTTACCTGGATGCTTCTGTTGAGGAGCGAGCTCGCCGGCGCTATGTGGAAAACCAACAGCGCGGGCGGGGAGGCAATTATGAAGATATCCTCGCCTCGATGAAGCGCAGGGATGCGATTGATTCCTCGCGCGCGGTGGCGCCGCTCAAGCCCGCCGATGACGCCGTGATCCTCAATACCGACGGGCTGAGCATTGAAGAGGTGATCGATCGTCTCAGACAACTGGCTGAGTAGGTTGAGTGCCGGCGGATAGGAGGGGACATGCGGGCATTAAAAATCTGTTTGATGGGGTTTTCTCCAGCAGAACAGGCCGGGTTGGTGGGCCTGCTGCATGGAACCTGTCCGCTGATCGATGTTCGCTTACATGATCCGAGCGAGCTGGAGCATCTCTCGCGGGTTGCCGATTGCGACCTGATCCTATTGCGGCATACTGCTGGGGCGGAATGGATAGGAGTATTCCTGTCTTCGCGCTTGCTGTACCATGCCTATCAGCCCATTGTGGCTGTGACCGATGATTTCTTCCCGGACTTGGTGCTGCAACTGAACAATCTTGGCGCAGACCGGGTGATTCCGTTGGCGGATGCGCGAATCTTGCTGCCGGAATGTCTGGAGTCATTTTTCCCTGAGATATGTCAGCATGCGACACAACGCCAGGGTGAGGCGCAGGATGATTATGCCTTTGAAGGCCTGAGCGGTATTCCCCGCTTTTTGCGGGCAGATAAAACCAGCCTGGTTTTTGTCGAGCGGCTCCTGGATACGCTGGATGCTTTGGTCGTTGTGTTGACGCCAGATGGAAATATCGTGTTTTTGAACCGGAAATGCGAATCTGCCACCGGATATCCTCTGGCTGAAGTGGCCGGTCGAAAGGTTTCAGAGGTATTCCTGCTGCCTGAGGAATTGGATGAGGTGATGGGAGTGTTAAGCGACTTGCGAAACAACTCGACTCAGAACCAGCATCAGAATTCCTGGTTGACGCGAGAGGGCAAGGAACTGCGCATAGAATGGTCAAATACTGCTCTGTTGGATGACACCGGAAAGGTCGGATATATCATTGCAATGGGCCTGGATATATCGGAGTTCTACCAGCAAGCGCAGGAATTGAGGGTGCTGGAACAGCGCTTTGCCAGGGTGTTCAACACCTCGATGATCGGGATTGCCATCCTTTCGCGCCCCGACGGCAGGATTGTGCAGGCAAACGAAGGGCTGGCCAAAATTACCGGTATCGCTCAGGAATCATTGACGGGAAAGAGCCTTATCGATGTAAAGTTGTTTACCAGTGATGAGGCGGTTAAAGATGCATTCGAGCGCGTCTCTCGCCAATCCGGCCCATTCATTATCGAAACACCGGTGCTCACCATGGATCGCTGGGTGCGGTGCGTTAAACTTTCGCTGGACTTTTTTGACCTGGCCGGGCAAGCCGGATTCTTGCTGCTGGCGCAAGATATTACAGAACAAGCCCAAGCCGAGGAGCGTTACGCGCAACTGAATACAGAGTTGGAAGGGCGCGTTTTGGAAGCTGTGGCTGAGCAGGATGCGATCAACCGCGAGTTGATGAATGAAATTAGCTTCCGGCAGGCAATTGAAAGTTCGTCCCAACGCCTCAATGAGATTATCTGGGAAACTCCCGATATCGTGGTGATGGCGGATGTGGGTGGGCGAATGCGGTATATAAATAAAGCCGGGCGGAAGGTGTTGGGACTGAACGAAATAGAGAGTGTGTCCGAATATTCTGTGTACCAGTTTTACACACCAGAGATGAGGGAACATGTCCGGCAAGTGGTTACGCCGCATGTTCTTGAATTTGGTTTTTGGCAGGGCGAGACGACACTGGTGTTCGAGGGAGGGCGGAGTATTCCGATTTCTCAGGTGATTTTGGCGCACCGAGACACGGAAGGAAACTTACAGTATTTTTCCTCGATTGCCCGGGATATCTCAAAACAGAAGGAGTATGAAGCGCGTCTGGAGCTTTCTTTTGACCGGGAAAAGCAACTGGGTGAAATGCGCTCCAATCTGTTTTCGATGACGTCTCACCAGTTCCGGACACCATTGAGCACCATCCTATCTTCGGCGGAACTGCTGGAGCATTATGGGGAGAGTTGGGGCCCGGAAAAACGGGGCACGCACCTCAAACGCATCCAGGAGGCGGTGAAACGCATGGAAATCCTCCTGGGGGGCATTTTGCAGTTGAGCCAATTGGAAAGTTTGAAGGAACTTCAACGCACGGACACAGAACTGGTGGCCTTCTGTAAACGAGTCCTGGATGATTTTGCCCTGAACATCAAGGGCAGCCATTTGATCCATTTTTCGCCGGTGCAGCCCGAGATCATGGTCCGCACGGATGAGGAATTATTACGCAGAGTCCTGGACAACTTGCTTTCCAACGCCATCAAGTATTCCGCGCCGGGAAGCACCGTACAGGTGACGGCCTGGGTGGAAGATCAATATGCAAATTTGCGTGTATCCGATCAAGGTGTTGGGATTCCGCAGGATGAACAAGCAAAGTTATTCGACCCCTTCTTCAGGGGCAAGAATGTCGCGGATATTCCTGGTAACGGTTTGGGCTTGATGATTGTGAAGAAATCACTAGAATTAATGCAGGGCTCGATTGACGTTTCTAGCGAAGTGGGTGCTGGGACGTCGGTTTTGGTCCGATTCCCGGCGTAAGAGGATCACCTTGTCCGAGAAAATTCTGGTGATAGAAGACGAAGAACCGGTTCGCCTGAACCTTGTCGAACTTCTGGAGGCAGAAGGGTATCAGTGCGTTGTGGCGCGGGATGGAGAAGAGGGTGTGCGCGCCGCGTGGAACGAGCTGCCAGACTTGATTATTTGCGACGTTTTAATGCCGCAACTGGACGGGTTTGGCGTTCTGGCGCGTTTGGCGCAGGACCCAGCGACGGCTTTTATCCCATTCATTTTCCTGACCGCTTTGGGAGATCGCAAGAATCAGCGCACGGGTATGGAACTGGGTGCTGACGATTATGTGACCAAACCGTTTTCACGCCTGGAAATTCTGAATGCTGTGGAAGAGCGCCTGGGGAAGCGCAGCGAGGCCGTTCAACAAATGCGCCGGGCGGTTTCAAGCATGCAAACTCGCCTGACCACGCGCATCCCCGAGGATTTTCTCACCCCACTGAGCCTGATTTTGGGGGCAGCGGAAACGCTAGGCTCGAATTCGGTGGTGCGTAGTGATCCGGAACAGGTGCGGGTCACGGCTGAAAGCATTGCCCGGGCGGCGCGACGGTTGATCGAGTCGCTCGAAAACTATTTGCAGATCACCGATCTGGATCTGGCTGTGGCAGATGCCGGGAGAAAGGATCAGCTTTTGCAGAGCGTGGTGGAACAGGCCGGATGGGAGATTGAGGGAGTCAGCAAGATCACCGCCCGCAAACACAATCGGGAGAGCGACTTGCGAATACAGGTTGACGAGGCTTGCTTGATGATCCACCGCGACCATTTGGAGAAATTGGTGGAAGCGTTGTTGGATAACGCCTTTCTCTATTCGGAGCCTGGCTCTGCGGTCAGTGTTTTGGGGCGGGTCAAGGAAGGCCATGTTTATCACTTGCAAGTGGCGGATAACGGGCGGGGCATGTACCCCGAGCAGGCGGCGAATTTGGTGCGCCAGGCAGAATTTGACCGGCTGCGCTTCGTTGAGACGCACACCGGTTTGGGCTGGATGCTGGTACAAAAACTGGTGGATCTTTATGGGGGCAAAGTGAATCTGACAAGCCGGGTGGGCCAGGGGACAACGGTCGATCTGGAATTGAAAATGAAAAGGAGCTGAACGATGTGCGATACCTTCGTTGTCATGGGCGCAAGATCGGCGGACGGTTCCGTCATTTTTGGAAAGAATTCGGATCGGGAGCCAAACGAGGCACAGGCTTTGGAGATTCACCCTGCGGCAGATTATTTGCCGGGTAGCCGCCTGAAATGCACCTACATCGAAATCCCGCAGGTGGAACGCACCCACGCGGTGCTGTTGTCGCGGCCTTGTTGGATGTGGGGGGCGGAGATGGGAGCCAACGAGCACGGGGTGGTGATTGGTAACGAGGCGGTATTCACGCGCATCCCGTATCAAAAACAGGGCGGCCTGACAGGGATGGATCTGCTGCGTTTGGGATTGGAGCGCGGCGCGACAGCCAAAGAAGCTTTGCAGGTGATTACCGCGTTGCTAGCTGAGTTTGGGCAGGGTGGTAATTGCGGCCTGACGCATGGCTTCTATTACCACAACAGCTTCTTGCTGGCAGACCCTGGTGAGGCGTGGGTGCTGGAAACGGCCGGGCCGCATTGGGCAGCCAGGCGCGTGGATGGTTTTTATGCCATTTCAAACCGCCTGACCATTGGCAACGAGTTTGATCTGGCTTCGGAAGACTTGGTGAAGACTGCCGTGGACAAAAAATGGTGCCGCGGGCGCGAGGATTTTGATTTTGCGCGGTGCTATTCCGATTTCCTGTACACGCGCATGAGCGCAGCGGCGGACCGGCGCGCATGCACCACTGCCCTGGCAGCGGAGCAACAGGGTGGAGTGACTTCGGCGCGGGCGATGGCCATGCTGCGGGCTCATGGCACGGATGGCGCGGCTGCGTACCGACCAGACGCAGCCTTGACCGGCAGCCAGGTGTGCATGCACGCCGGGTTTGGGCCCGTGCGCGGCAGCCAGTCGGTCGGGTCGCTGGTTGCGCACCTGGCCTCAGACCGGCATACTTATTGGGCCAGCGCTACGGCGGCACCCTGCACATCGGTATTCAAACCGGTTTGGATGGATAGCGGTTTGCCGGGAGGAGAGCCGCCCTTGACTGCCCGGTTTGACCCCGCCTGCCGCTGGTGGCGGCACGAACAACTGCACCGGATGGTGATTCAGGACCTGCCTGCTCGCCTGAATATTTTTGCGGACCAGCGTGACGCGATGGAGGGGCGGTTTATCCAGGCGGCAGGGGCGGTTGGCGCTGGACTGGAAGAGCGCCGCGCATTGACATCTGCGTGCTTTGCGGAGGCCGACCAGGCTGAAGCGGATTGGTTGAAGCGCGTGGACGGATTGGCTTCTGCCGTGGGGGTACGCTTTTACTACAGGTCAGCCTGGCGAGGCTGGAACCGCGCGGCCCATTTGCCCGAATGATGCTATAATTTCTACAGATACCCTTATGGAACTGATCCCAGGATTG
>JAEXTI010000236.1 GCA_023406965.1 Chloroflexota bacterium | reverse complement strand
CTCTTCTCCTTTCACAAATGATAACCCTTCTCACTCGGCAAGGCCGGTTCTCGTGCTATACTATCGATGATGTTACGTGCCTTGATTCCCTTCGCGGTCCTGATGATCGTGCTGGCTGCGGCTGGCAGTTGTGAAACCACGCCTCCCCAACCTGTGGTGTGGACTCCGCCCTCCGGCGACGTGACTGCCGAAGTGCCCCAAACTGGCCTGAACCCCGAACCTGCCCCCGCCGATGACCAGCCCGCCCCCACCCCAACCGAACCCGTGGAGCTCACTTTGCACCCGCCACTGCCCGATAACGTCAACCCGCTCACCGGGCTGGTCGTTGCCAACCCCGACTTGCTCAACCGCCGCCCTGTCATGGTGAAGGTCTCCAACTATCCCCGCACCGGGCGACCGCATGCCGGTCTCACCTATGCCGACATCGTTTTTGAATACTACATCGGCTACGGCTTCAATCGCTTCATGGCGGTGTACCTTGGGCAAGATGCCGAACGGGTCGGCCCGGTGCGCTCGGGGCGTCTCGTCGACGCCCAACTGGCCGAAATGTACCAGGGCTTGCTCTTTTACGGCAACGCCGATGACAAGGTTGACGAAGTTCTGCTCGAGGAACTTGGCTCGCGGGCTTTAGCCGAAAAGTTCATCCCCTCGCCGCCCAAATACCGCATCGACGGCGAAATCATGGAAACCACCCTGTTCGTCAACACCGCCGAGTTGACCGATTACGTCAACCGCCTCAACCAGGTCAGCAACAGCCGCCGCGACTTGCGCGGCATGATATTCAGCGACGAAATACACCCCATCAACGAACCAGCGTCCTTCTTGGCGGTGCAATTCAGCCGCCAGGCGCGCGGCGAATGGGTTTACAACAACGAAACAAGCCTCTATGAGCGCTGGATTGAATCCGGCGTGAGTGAAGAAACCATCGACATGATCCCGCTGGTCGACCGGCTCAACAACCAGCAGGTCACCGCCGCCAACGTGGTCATTCTCTACGCCACCTACACCGAGTTTGCCCCCACCCTTCACGATATAGCCATCTTCGACCAAAACGCGGGTAAACGAGCCATCTTCTTCCGCGACGGTCTGCGCATGGAAGGCACCTGGAAAGCCGTCAGCAACGGGCGCCCCATCATGCTCTTCAATAGCTACGACCTGCCTTATCATTTGAAACCGGGCAACACCTGGTTTATACTCGTCGGCGACCTATCCACCTTTCGGGCCACCGCGCCCGGTCAGTGGGAGCTGCGTTTCGATATACCATAATTCTTTATACTAGCGGTGGGGATTTATTTATATATGAAAATACTGGTAATTTCCGACATCCATGCCAATCTGCCTGCGCTTGAATCGGTGCTCGAAAACTCCGGGCAGGTAGACTCGATCTGGTGCCTGGGAGATGTCATCGGCTATGGCCCCTATCCAAACGAATGCATCGAGACGCTGCGCCAACTCCCCAACCTGGTTTGCCTGTTGGGCAATCACGACGCAGCCGCCCTCAACCGCATCCCCAGCGAGACCTTCAACGACGAAGCGCGCCAATCCTTGCATTGGACTCGGGCCGTGCTCAAACCCGCCAACCGGGCCTGGCTTGAGGAGCGCCCCGAAACCGTCGTCACAGATAGCGCCACCCTGGCGCATGGCAGCCCGCGCAACCCCGTCTGGGAGTACGTTCTGGACCAGAACACCGCCCGCCAAAACTTCCGCGCATTCAAAACCAATTACTGCATGGTGGGCCACACCCACATTCCCCTGGCCTTTCACATGGTTCCCCGCGGGCGGCTCTTGCACTTCGCCTTCCCCCCTCCCGGCGAGCCGTTCATGGCTCCCGTCCGATCCATTCTCAACCCTGGTTCGGTCGGCCAGCCCCGCGATCACGACCCGCGCGCCGCATACGCAATATTTGAAATCGAAACGGGCATCTGGACGCCCATGCGCGCTTCCTACGACGTACGCTCCGTTCAAAGACGCATCCGCGAAGCCGAGCTCCCCGAGCGCCACGCCGCCCGCCTTACGGACGGCTGGTAAGTTCCCGGGAACCAACCAGAAAATGGGAGCGTCTTATCCGCAATAAAGGCTGATCAAGGAGAAGAAATCATGTTCAAACGCCCCATTCTCATCGTTGTGTTGCTGGCTTTGGCCCTGACGAGCATCGCTTGCCAGCCAGCAATGGCCACCGTGTCACCGGCAATGGATTACTACAGCGGCGGTGCGCCTGCCGCGGAGCCGGCTGCTTCCTATGAAATGGACAAAGCCGCAGAAGAATCCGGCAGCGCCCGAAACGCCACCGGGCAGGCCAGCGTCGAACGGCTGGTCATCCGCAACGCCGAACTGTCCATTGCCACCGCCGACCCTGGCGTCTCGCTAGAAGCCATCGCCAAAATGGCCGAAGAAATGACCGGTTTTGTCGTCTCCTCGCGCTTGTATAAGACTTACACCGAGGATGGCGTGGAAGTTCCCGCCGCTAACATCACCGTGCGTGTTCCCGCCGAGCGCCTGACCGAAGCCCTCGACACCATCAAGGCCCTGGTCGCCGACCCCGCCAAGGACATCATTTATGAAAATGTCACTGGCGACGATGTCACCGATCAATACACCGATCTGCGCTCTCGCCTCACCAACCTGGAAAACACGGAAAAGCAGCTCCAGGAGATCATGGACGAGGCCAAAAAGACCGAAGACGTGCTCAACGTTTACAACCAGTTGGTCTACATCCGCGAGCAGATCGAGGTGACCAAGGGCCAGATCAAGTACTACGAAGAATCCGCGGCTCTCTCGGCCATCAGCGTCAACATCCAGTCCCTGGAATCTGTCGCCCCCCTGACCATTGGCAAATGGCAGCCCGTTGGAGTAGCCCGCGACGCCATCCAGGCCCTCGTCAACGCGCTCAAGTTCCTGGCCAACGCCGCCATCTGGATCATCCTCTTCATCGTGCCTGTCGCCGCGGTTGTTTACTTCCCGCTGCGCTTCCTGTGGAAAGGTCTCAAGCGCCTGTTCAAGGGCAAACCCAAGAACAAGCCTGTCACCAACCTGCCCGCCGTTCCCCCCTCCCAGCCCCCAGCGGCCTAAAACCATCCACAACAAAGCCTGACGATAAAACCCTAAGGTTCTTGAAGACCCTTAGGGTTTTTCTATCGACTTCAGTTCCCTCTCCCTTCTCAGGGAGAGGGTTAGGGTGAGGGTAAAATATATTTGAACCTGTTCCCAAATCGGTACAAACCACGATTTTCCTGGTTCCCTGGGTGTTCCCCTCACTTTATCAAAACAACCGCTGCCGCCACAAACGTGATCACCCCACTGGCGATCAAATACAAAACGACAAACCGCTTTTCAAGGATCTCGACCAGCGACTGCTCCGACATGCCTTCCCCGCCAATCCTCGCCGATCGCGCAAACGTAGCCATTTGACCGCCAGGCACCCCCGCCGGCGAACCGATCATGACCATTAAGCCAATGCCTAATTCAAGCACGCCAATCAAAAACAACATGTCACTAAAGAACTTTCCCCAGTTCAACTGAAAGTGCAGATACCAGGCCAGGGCAAAAACAACCGCCTGCCACACCACAAATCCCAACCCCTTGCGCAGCAATACGGAATAGAGATGTTTTCTAGCGTCCATACCAGCCTCCAGCATTTGCTCCTCAAATACAATATCACGGAGTCCACTGGATGTGCATCAAGGATCGATCAAAACCCACCCGTCTGGCATTCTCTTCGCTATTGTCCGAACGTGCGCGTTGCCAGATCGAAATACCAGATCGATTCATCCGTCGCCTGCAGTTGAATCCGCCCACCCTCATCCGCCAGGATGCGCAGCGCCCCTACCTGGGCCGCATGGGTGTAATGGACATATTCCACCATCTCTCGCGCGCTATTGAGCGACGCGATGATGATCAAACCTTCCTGCTCATTCACGGCGGAGTGCCCCGCAAACACCAGCAGCGAGGAACCGTCTTCACCGTTGCGCTGCAAGTAATTGAGAATACGCCCTTCTTCGGGACGCACCATGCCGTCGCTGCCCTCGAAGATCCCGCTGGGCAGTTCTCCTGCACCGGCCCCCTGCGGAGCAGCCATATCCGGAGCCTGGGCCTGAGCCGGGTCCTTGGAAGCCGGCGCAGCCAGCCCGTTCTGGCGAATGGCTTCCGCCGTCTTGTACATCTCAATTTTTTCCGCCAGGCTCGCCCGCCCCTGCGCGTCGATCGCCGGGTCAAACATCTTCTCTTCCAGGCCCTGTAAATACTCGGGGACGGGCGTCGTTTCTGCTGTTACCGCAATCACTGCCGCTTTGGGCAGGCGCGGACTTGTAGATACCACAATTCCCACAACCACAACCAGCGCCAGGATAACCGCTGCCGGGATAATCCACTTTATCTTCATATCGACCTCACCTTCCTCACCAGCGGATGTCGGTCAAGTATTTGATGTAATGGCGCGTTTTGGCATTGCCATTCACCAGGTCGCTCAACTGCTGCCAGCCTTGCTCGGGCGTGTTGTCCAAATATTCGCAAGTCGGATCGTCCACCTGCTGGCAGGCCCCATATTGGGTCATGACCCCGCGGAACTCCACGGCCTGCCCGTGATTATCGTAGGCATACACGCTCATCAAATACCACTGCTCGGCATTCACCCCGCTGTTGGCATAAATCTCCGGCACCGGATATATCGGTGCCGATCCCCAAATGGCAAACCAGACCTCCTCCTTGGTCCAAATGTAAGGATAGGACCCGCAGGTCGCCCCCGGCGCCGAAAACCGCGGGCAGCCGGGCAGCGCGCCGAAGTTCAACAATTCGAAATTGTTGGCCGAGTCGTACCCGTTCAACCAGGCGATCGAATCGGCGGGGTAATTCCAGCTCAGTTCCAGGTCGGTCCCGCCCACCGCGCCGACTTGTCCGGAATATTGCGAATTGACCAACCAGGTGTTCACCCCGTTGACCATCTGCGCCCAGGCTCGCCCGTGATCGTAGGTCACCGCGCAATTATCGCAATCCTCGTAGGCGTAATTGCTGGTGCCAATCCCAATCGTGATGTGCGAAAGCAAATCCGATCCGGTGCAGAAATAATAGCCCTTACCAAAAGCCTGCACCGCATCGGCGATTTGCTGCATGGTCACCAGCCCGCCGCCATAAATCTTGGTGCCCAACACGCCGTTTTCAATCCGCGGTCGGCCAAAGTACAAGAAGACCAGCGAATCCTGCGTCCCAGGCGTCTGTAAATCTTTCGTTCCGAAGGTACAGCCCAGGTTATACAGTGTGGTCGTGTTCACCGTGCTCAAATAGCGGCTGATCGAAGCAGGCGGCGGCCCAGCCGGCACCGGCGTAAAAGTAGCCGTGGGCGTGGGTTGCTTAAGAATCAACGGAAGGTACTGCTGCGGCGGAGGCGTAGGGGTTTGTTGCAGCGGCGCTGCCTGCACCAACTGCGTCATGAACAACCCGGCTGCCAGGAGCAAGAATCCAAGCCAGGCTTGCTTCCTGCGCGGTTGAGTCGACTGTGTCATACCAAAGACCTCCAGGTCATGTTAAAGTCAGATATATTGACTTTAATCGTAGACGGTTCTGGTCAGTCTGTCAACCTCCAGGTGGTTATTTTGAAACTGCCTTGGTAGGGACCGCATTTTGGGGTGTGTGCACAGCTTCGCCGCGCATATCCTCAAAAATGTGAGATCAATCACGCTAATTTCGAATAAACCAACCTCTACCCGTGCAAATCCGTCTTGCCCATCAGGTAGCGGTCCACCTCGCGGGCCGCGCCGCGCCCCTCATGAATGGCCCACACCACCAGGCTCTGCCCCCGGCGCATATCCCCCGCCGAGAACACGCCTGGCACGCTGGTGGCGAACTTGCCAAATTCCGCCTTCACATTGCTGCGCGGGTCGCGCTCCACGCCCAACTGCGCCAGGAGCTGGTCTTCAGGCCCCAAGAAGCCCATCGCCAGCAGCACCAGTTGCGCCGGCCACACCTTTTCGCTGCCCGGCACCTCGCGCGGAATCATGCGCCCATTTTCGCGCACCCACTCCACCTGCACGGTGTGAATCTCCTTCACCTGCCCGTTCTCGTCACCCACAAAGCGCTTCGTCTGGATCAAGAACGTGCGCGGATCATCGCCAAACACCGCGATGGCCTCTTCCTGCCCGTAATCGGTCTTCAGCACCTTCGGCCACTCCGGCCAGGGATTATCCGGCTGGCGCGATGTGGGCGGGCGGTCCAGGATCTCAAACTGGTTCAGGCTACGGCAGCCATGGCGCAGCGAAGTGCCCACACAGTCGGTGCCCGTGTCGCCGCCGCCGATGACGATGACGTCCTTGCCCCGCGCCGAGATCGTCGCCGCCTCAGCGTCCAGCAGCGAGCTGCCCAGCAAATTGCGCGTGTTAGCCGTCAGGAACTCCATCGCAAAATGGATGCCCTTCAGCTCGCGCCCCTCTATGGGCAGGTCGCGCGGCTTGGTCGCTCCGCCGCACAGCACCACCGCGTCAAAATCGCTCACCAGCTTTTCGGCGGGCAGGTCCTTGCCCACCTCGGTCTTGGTCACAAAATTCACTCCCTCGACGGCCATCAAATCGATGCGCCGCTGCACCACCTGCTTGTCCAGCTTCATGTTCGGAATACCGTAGATCAACAGGCCGCCAATCCGGTCGGCCCGCTCGAACACGGTCACGCTGTGCCCGGCCCGGTTGAGCAAATCGGCGCAGGCCAGCCCCGCAGGCCCCGACCCGACCACCGCCACCGTTTTGCCGGTGCGCACTGCCGGTGGCTCCGGCGTAATCCAGCCTTCCTGAAAACCTTTCTCGATGATGGCTAGCTCGATGTTTTTGATCGTCACCGGCTCGTTGTTCAACCCCTCGGTGCAAGAGCCTTCGCAGGGCGCCGGGCACACTCGCCCGGTGAACTCGGGAAAGTTGTTGGTCTTCAACAGCCGCTCCAGCGCGGGCTGCCACATGCCCCGGTAAACCAAATCGTTCCACTCGGGGATCAGGTTGTGAATGGGGCAGCCCGCCGCCATGCCGTTGAGCAGCTTGCCCGTGTGGC
>JAEXTI010000149.1 GCA_023406965.1 Chloroflexota bacterium | reverse complement strand
TGGGGCAACACCCCCCAAAAAACTACGCCGGCGGCGCCACGCCCCCCCCTGCTTCTATTTGGGGAAATTGCTATTTGCCTTGTAGCGAGCGAATGTAGTTGACGATATCCCAACGCATATTCGGCTCGGGGAGATTCTCCTTGAGCGAGGGCATGGCCCCCTCGATGCCGTCGGTGATGGTCAAGAACAGGGCCCCGTCACTGTTGGTCAAGGGTCTGCCTTCCAGCAAACTGACCGGCGGGCGCGTGCGCAGGTACACCGCAAACGGCCCCTTGCCATCAGCGTTCGCTCCGTGGCAGATCTGGCAATTGATTTCGTACTGTTCTTTGCCCCGCGCCAGCGAAGCCTCGTCGGCTGCCACCGGGTTGATCGGCGCGCCCAGTTCGGGCACGTACGCGGCACCCTGCACCGGGATCGAGCGGGGCGGCAGGGGCAGGGGGTCTTCCTGCGCGTTGAAAGACGGCTGGATCTCCATAAAACTGATCCATTCGATCTTCAGCACATCGTAGGTGAAGAGCAGCCCCAGCAGCAGCGGCACCGTTACCAGGCCCAGGACGATGATCAAGCGTTTTAGAACAGCCATAGTTTCTTTGCCTCCGCCCCATGAACAATTTCCGCGCCCAGCTTTTCCAAAGTTTCGTGCAGCGAGGGGTCCAGCTCGGGTTGGCTGGAGAAGAGCACCCCAATATGGCCATCGGTGACGCGCGGATCGTAACCCTGCGGTCCGAAAGACGGGGAGATGGTCTCGACGAACACGCCGATGAAGGTGCTGATCAACAGACCAAGCATGGTCAACTCAAAGGTGACCACAATGGCCGTGGGGATGGTCTGGTAGGCCATTCCGCCAACGCGGATGGGGTACAACAGCGGCGTGCCAAAGTTGAGGAATGTGGCCACCAGGAAGCCCGCCAAGGCTCCCAATCCGCCGATGAGCGGGATGCGCGTCCAGGACATGGGCCGCCCGAGGATCTTTTCCGAGTAGGGCACGCCGGAGATGACGGACATGTCTTTGTCGCTCACACCCAGGTGGCGCAAGGCATGAATGGCCTCCGTGGCCTGCTCGAGTTGGTCTTCTTTGAACAATGCCAGATGAACGATCGGTCTAGCCATGTGTGCCTCCTTACTCCAGCTCCGCAACCGAGGGCACGGTCGTCTTGCCCACTTTACGCAGGCTGTGCGCTTCCTGGCCTTCCTGCACCTCCCAAACCGGGACGAGCGGGATCACCCGCGAGGCCAGCAGGTAGAGCAGCATGAACAGCGCCAGCGAACCGATCCCAATGCTGATCTCGGGCAGGCGCGGGCTGTATTCGCCCCAGTCGAAGGGCATGCGTTGGTGACCCAGGGTCATGGGGATGATGGTGTAGCGCTCGAAGAACATGCCCACATTGATTAGCAGGGTGATGATGAACATAGCCCAGGGCGTGCGGCGGATCTTCTTGTTCCACAAGGTCAGCCAGGGGATGCCAATGTTGAAGATGAGCATGCAGTACCAGATCCAGGCAGAGGGGCCTGTGGCGTGCAGGGTCAAGATTTGACGCACTGCCTCATACCCGCCATACCAGGAGACCATGTAATCGTTGAAGAAGAAATAGCCCCAGGCCATCGAAAAGACCAGAAGCAGTTTGCCCAAGGCGTCGATGTGCTCGGGGCGGATGAAGTAATCCATGTGTTTCAAGGTGCCGCGCAGGATGATCAGAATGGTGACCACCGCAGACACGCCCGAAAGGATGGCTCCGATGATGAAGTAGGGGCCAAAGATGGTAGAGTTCCAGGCGGCCGTCTGCGCCACGGCAAAGTCCCAGGAGACGATGGTGTGCACCGAGAACATGACCGGGATGATGGCAACAGCGAAAATGCTGATGGCTTTGCGCAGGCGGAACCACTCGGCTTCGGTGCCGCGCCAGCCCAGCGACAGGGTTTTATAGATGAAGTGCCGCCAACCAGTGGTGCGGTCGCGAGCCATGGCCAGGTCGGGGATGAGCGGCAGGAACAGGTAGATGGTGCTGCTCAACAGGTAGGTGGTGATGGCCAAAAAGTCCCACACCAGCGGAGAGCGGAAGTTGGGCCACAGCCAGCGGGCATTGGGATAGGGGATCATCCAGTAGAAGACCCACACCCGGCCCAGGTGGACGAGGGGGTAGAGGGCACCCGCTGCCAGGCCAAAAGTGGTCATCAGTTCGGCGGCGCGGGTGAAGGGGCGGCGGAACTCGGCTTTGAACACGCGCAAAATGGCCGAAACGAACGTGCCAGCGTGGCTGATGCCGATCCAGAAGACCAGCAACACAATGAACACGCCCCAGTAGACCGGCTTACGAATGCCGGCCAGGCCCATGCCGTTGGCGATCATGTAGCCCCACATGCCAAACAGGCATACCGCCACAATGACCGCCAGGATGCCTACGGCAAGCCAGTAGCGCGGGGTGGTGTGAGTCATGGCGTCCATGACCATGTGGTTCATCTCTTCACGCGGGCGAGGATCGAACATCAACTGATCGCGATGTTCTTCTCCTTCGTCATGCGCGGAAACACGTGGGGTGGGAATGGACTGTGTTTCAGCCGCCATAAGTTCCTCCTCCCTTCAGGTAGGTGACGCGAGGGGCGGTGCCGAGCTCTTCCAATTGAATGTAGCCGCGCTCGCTGCGGGCCGCCTGGCTGACGCGGCTGTTCGGGTCGGTCAGATCGCCGAAGATAATGGCATCGACGGGGCAGGCCTGGGCGCAGGCGGGCACCACATCGCCGTCGCGCAAGGCCCGGCCTTCCTTCTTGGCGGTTTCTTGCCCGGCATAAATGCGCTGGACGCAGAAGGTGCATTTTTCCATCACGCCGCGCCGCCGCACGGTGACGCTGGGATTGAGGTAGTAATTCATCGGCGCGGGCACTTCGTAGTCAAACCAGTTGAAGCTGCGGGCGATGTAGGGGCAGTTGTTGGCGCAGTAGCGCGTGCCGATGCAGCGGTTGTAGACTTGCAGGTTGATGGATTCGGATTCGCTGTGCACGGTGGCAAACACCGGGCAGACCGGCTCGCAGGGCGCGCGTCCGCACTGCTGGCACATCATGGGCGTGTGCGTGGGAGAGACCTCGGGGTACTCACCCTCCCAGTAGCGCTGGATGCGCAGCCAGTGCATGCCGCGCCCGTAAGCCACTTCTTCTTCGCCGGTGAAGGGGACGTTATTTTCCATCGAGCAGGCCGTCACGCAGGCCTGACAGCCGGTGCAGATATCCTGGTCGATGACCATGCCCCACTTCTCAGGGTATTGTTCTTCAGCCATTGTCATTCCTCCTTACGCCGTAACCGTTAATGATCGCCGTAGACGCCCACGCGGCTTTCGGCGCGCGCAATGGGGCGGCGCTTGCCAGTGGGGGTAATGGTTACCAGGGTGTCGCCAAAGGCCAGGTCACCGGCCTCGTTCATGGTCACCTTGAGCAGTTCCGCCGGGTTGCAGCCGCGCCGTTCGGCCCAGCGGCCCAGGGCAGTGTGGCCCTGTCCGAAGGGAATGGCGACCGTATCGGGGCGGATGGCCGGGTATAGATACACCACCGCTTCCACCTCGCCCGCCTCAGACTTCACCTTGACGATGTCGTCATCGTGCAGGCCTAATTCCTCGGCGGTCTTGGGGTTGACCTCGATCCACGAGTTCCACATGACCGTGGTGGCGGGGTCGGGGGTCTCTTGCAGCCAGGGGCGGTTGGCCCCGCTGCCGTCGCCGAACAGGGTGGGATAGGTCAGCAGATGGAATTGGCCCGAACCCGCTACTTGCGGTTGGGCGGTGGAAGCCCCAGCAGCAAAGTTCTTCTCGGGGGCCGAAAGACTGGGCGCCGCCAGCCACCAGCCGCCCGCTTGCAGGTATTTGGCCCACAGCGAGGGCAGGTCGGCGCCGGAAATGTTGGCGTCGGGCTGACCGACCTTGCTTTCCAGGACAGATTGGATGAACTCGACCTCGTCTTTGAAAGGCAGCTTGCCCGCCGAGAGGAGCACATCGGCTGTGGCGCGGGTTTCGTAGAGCGGCACCACCACCGGCTGCGCCCCGGAAAGCACGGGCCGGTCCACGCCCGCCAGGGTGTATTGGTAACCCCAGCCTTCCAGCGGGGTGTGGTCGGGCAGGACGTAATCGGCTTGCAGGGCGGTTTCATCGGGGAAGGAGGCGAAGCTGATGACCGTCTTGACATTGGCCAGGGCCTGGGTGAAGCCCAGGGTGGGCGGCAGCTCGAAGACCGGGTTGCAGCCGTGGATGAACAGCGTGCTCACCTGCCCGGTGCGCATGCGGTCGACCAGAGCGCGCAGATCGGTGAGCGTGGCGGTGCCGGAGGGGCTGGTGGTCAGGTAGACCCCGCCCGGAACGCCGAAGTTACCGCGCCCGGCATTCAAAGCCAGGATGTTGACCGCAGCCGTCAGGCCATCGGCGTGGCCGAGGGCGTTTCCGCCGGGCAGGAACAGGGGCCGCTCGGCGCGAACGATGAGCTGGGCCAGCGCTTCCAACTTCTCAGGCTCGACCCCGGCGGCTGCGCAGGCAGCCTGCACATCCACGCCGGAGTAGTCCATGACTGCGGAGAAGCCAGCGGTCTCGGAGAGCAGCTTACCCAACGCAGCCGCCAGCAAGCCCTCGCTGCCCGGCACGACCGGGTACCATTCATCAGCGCTGCCGGAAGTGAGCGAGCGGCGGGCCTCAAAGGAGACCAGGTAGCCGCGTTTCTTGAGCGGCTCGGAGCGGCGGAAGCGCCCGTAGGCGCGACTATAAGCCACGGGGGAGAGCCAGGCTTCCAGGAAGTTGGCCCCAAAGGAGACCACCAGGTCGGCCCCGGCAATGTCGAAGTAGGGGAAGACGGCCTGCCCAAAGACCTGCTCGGCGGCCTTGACCAGCGTGGCGCGGCCTTCAAACATGCCCAACGCGCCGTAGCGCAGCGGGGCGGGCGCGCCCAGGGTCTCGGTCAATTGGGTGACCAGGTCGGCCAGGTGATCCTGGTTGAGGCCGAGGAGGAAAGCCACCTCGCCGGGCGGGCCGTCGAGAGCGTCTTTGACGACCTGCAGGGCGGCGTCCCATTCCACAGGTTCCACCACCGGGTCACCGCGCTGGGCGCGTTGGACAGCGCTCTTGAAACGGTCGGGGTTATACAGCCCCTGCACACCCGTCTGGCCGCGCGAGCACAATTTGCCACCGTTGACCGGGTGGGCGGGGTTGCCCTCGGCCTTGATGGCCCGGCCTTCAAAGGTGCGCATGATCAGGCCGCAGCCCGCGGGACATTCACGGCAGGTGGTGGC
>JAEXTI010000116.1 GCA_023406965.1 Chloroflexota bacterium | reverse complement strand
GACGATATCGCCGGGATCATCCAATTCGTGGAGTGCAAGGCGGTGTGTCTCGAGCGGCGCATGTTGCGCGCCTTCGCCGATGTGCTCACCCTCCCGCTCTTGTTCGAAGACGCCCTGCAGCAACCCGTGTCAGGCCAATGGCCCGCCGCCGAAACCCTCTCCAGCCTCGACCAGGAAGCCGCATTGATGTTTACCTCCGGCACCACGGCCCGCCCGCGATTGGTGCGCGTGACCCACCGCAACATTCAAGCCAACACCAACTCGATCATCGAGTACCTCTCCCTCGATCGCAATGATCGGGTGATGGCGGTGCTGCAATTCTTCTACTGCTTTGGCACCTCGCTGCTGCACAGCCATTTGCGCGTGGGCGGCTCGGTGGTCATGGCCAATTCCTTCCTTTACCCCGAAGTGGTCCTCCAGCAGATGGAAGACACGCGCTGCACGGGCTTCGCCGGGGTGCCTTCCACTTACCAGACCTTGCTGCGCAACTCCAGCTTCCCCCGTCGCGAATTTAAGCATCTGCGCAAGCTGCAGCAGGCGGGCGGTAAGCTGCAAAGCGTGCTCATCCAGGAGCTGGTACAAACGGTGCCGCAGGCCCAGGTGTTCGTAATGTACGGGCAAACTGAAGCCACCGCGCGCCTCTCCTACCTCCCACCCGAGATGTTGGGCAGCAAGCTGGGCTCCATTGGTCGCGGCATCCCCGGCGTGACCCTCAAGGTCATCGGCGAGGACGGCGCCCCTGTCAAACCCGGTGAAACCGGCGAGATCTACGCCTTGGGCGACAATATCTCGCCCGGCTATTGGAACGATCCCGAAGCCAGTGCCGAGAAGTTCTTTGACGGCGTGCTGCACACCGGCGACCTGGCGGTGGTAGATGGCGAGGGCTACATATCTGTTGTCGATCGTAAGGCCGATTTCATCAAGTCCTACGGATTCCGCGTCAGCAGCCAGCGGGTAGAAGAATGCATTGTTGAAATTCCCGAGGTGGTGGCAGCCGCCGTGATCGGCCAGGCCGACCAGGTGCGCGGCGAGGCCATTTGGGCCTTCGTCGTCCAGCGTTCCGGCGCCGAGCTGACCGCCGCCGATATCATCACCCATTGCGGTAACCGCCTGGCCAACTATATGGTACCCAAAGAAGTCATTTTCCTCGATAAGCTGCCCATGAACGCGCACGGAAAAATCGTCAAGAACGATCTGCGCAAGCTGGCGGCTGAAATCGGTGGCGATTAGTGTGCGGGATTGTGGGCGTCGCCAATCTGCGCGAGCCAAAACCCATCCCTGAAGCGCTGCTCGGCGACATGCTGGGCGCAATCCGCCACCGGGGCCCCGACGGCTTCGGCATCTACCGTCATGACTGGGTGGGCCTGGGCAATGCCCGCCTGAGCATCATCGACTTGAGCAGCGGCGACCAGCCCATAGGCAACGAGGACGATAGCTTGTGGGTGGTGTTCAACGGGGAAATCTTCAATTACGTGGAGTTGCGCCCCGAACTGGAGCGCCTGGGCCACCGTTTCCACACCCACAGTGACACCGAAGTCATCCTGCACATGTACGAGGAGTTGGGGCCGGGCTGCCTCAACCGTTTCAACGGGCAGTTTGCCATTGCCCTATGGGACGAGCGTCAACGCAGCCTGTTCCTGGCCCGCGACCGGGTGGGGGTCCGCCCGGTTTTTTATACCCTGGCGGGCGACCAGTTGATTTTTGCGTCCGAGGTCAAGGCCATTTTGCAACACCCGGCAGTGCAAGCCGAGATCGACCGGCAGGCGCTGCGCGAAACGTTCACCTTCTGGAGCCCCCAGCCGCCCCATTCCATCTTCAAGAACATCCTCGAACTGCCCCCTGGGCATTACCTGCTGCTCAAAAATGGGCAGATCGAAATCCGGCCGTACTGGCAGCCCAATTTTGTTCCCGACGAGCCCGGGCGCAGCCCCGAGTCCTACCTGGAAGAGTTGGAGAGCCTGCTCATCGACTCCACCCAGATTCGTCTGCGCGCCGATGTGCCCGTGGGGGCTTACTTGAGCGGCGGGCTGGACTCCTCGCTAACCACTGCCCTGATCCGCAGTTATAACAGCAACCGGCTGGATACCTTCTCGATCTCCTTCACCGACCCTCGTTTTGACGAGAGTACCTTCCAGGGGCAGATGGCCGAGGAATTGGGCACCGACCACCACGAAGTGCATTGCGACTACCGTGATATCGCCGAGGCCTTCCCCGATGTGGTCTGGCACACCGAAACTCCCATTTTGCGCACGGCTCCCACCCCCATGTACCTGCTCTCGCGGTTGGTGCGCCAGCACAACTTCAAGGTGGTTCTCACCGGAGAAGGCGCCGACGAATTCATGGCGGGTTATGACATTTTCAAAGAAATGAAAATCCGCCGCTTTTGGGCCGAGAACCCCGACTCTAAATTGCGCTCGCGGCTGCTCTTCCGCCTGTACCCGGACATCAACCGCATGGGCGCCAGCGGGGCCTTCTTGGTGGGCTTCTTCAAGCGAGATTTGCTGGACACAGCATCGCCCTTCTACTCGCACCACATTCGCTGGACCAATACCGCGCGGGCGGGCCGTTTTCTGGCCGACGATGACGCAGGCAAGTTGGAGCCCAACCTGGCATTGCCCGAGGGCTTTTCCAATTGGCCCGCGCTCAGCCAGGCCCAATATTTGGAAGTGGTTACCTTCCTCTCGCCCTATCTGCTCTCCTCGCAAGGCGACCGCATGGGCATGGGCCACTCCGTTGAAGGGCGTTACCCGTTCCTCGATTACCGCGTCATGGAATTCGGCGGGCGCTTGCCTCCCGCTTTGAAGATGCCCGTGCTGACCGAAAAGTGGCTGCTCAAACAACTGGGCCGCAAATACCTGCCCGAGCGCATCTGGCAGCGGGTCAAGCGCCCCTACCGCGCCCCCATTCACCGCAGCTTCTTTGACCCACAGCCCCTCGATTACGTGACCGAACTGCTGTCCGAAGATTCACTGCGGACTACGGGATACTTTGAGCCTTCCGCCGTGGTCAAACTGGTCCAGAAAGCTGCCGGCGGGGGCGAGTTGAGCGAGGTAGAGGATATGGCTCTGGTAGGGATCATTTCTACCCAGTTGGTGGATCATTGGTTTGTTCGCGGCGCCCAGCGCCAACACCGTTCTGTGTTGCCCGAAAACCGCTTGATCGTTGACCGGACAGGGCTTCAGTAAAGCCAAACCCCAGGGGTGTCATCACGGCGCTTCCCAAAGACTCCAAACACATAGGAACCAGGACACATGATGAACTTATTGAATTTCGGCAAAAAATCCTTGGCGTTGGATGCGCAGGCAGAAACCCAACGGATCATCGACTCGTTGCGCGAGACCGTCAATCAACGCCTGCATCGCCAGGGCGCGGTGGTTGGCATCAGCGGTGGAATAGACTCCTCGGTGGTGCTGGCTCTGGCGGCGCGCGCCTTTGGCCCCGAACGGGTGATTGGTCTATTGCTGCCTGAAAAAGAGTCCAGCCCTGAAAGCGCCGAATTGGCCCTGGAACTGGCGGCTGCCTTCGGCGTCGAACCGGTTACCGAGGATATCACCGCCACGCTGGAAGGCGCCGGTTGCTACCGGCGGCGGGATGAGGCCATTCAGCGGGTTTTCCCGCAGTACCAACCGGGCTGGAAGGCCAAAATTGTCCTTCCGGGCGACTTGCTGGATCAAGGCACCTTGAATATCTTCCACCTGGTGGTCACCGGCCCCGATGGTGTGGAGATGCGCCAGCGCCTGCCCCTGCGCGAATACTACCAGATTGTGGCTTCGTCCAACTTCAAGCAGCGCACGCGCACCAACATGGAATACTATCACGCCGAGTTGCGCAATTACGCCGTCATTGGCACGCCCAACAAGAACGAGCACGACCTGGGCTTCTTTGTGAAGGGCGGGGATGGTTTGTACGATATCGCCCCCATCCGCCACCTCTTTAAGACTCAGGTCTACCAGTTAGCCGAATACTTGGGCGTTCCCGCCAGCATTTGTAGCCGCCCGCCCACCACCGATACTTATCCCGGCGGCGGCACGCAGGAAGAATTCTTCTACCGCATCCCTTACGATCTGCTGGATACCATCTGGTTGGGTTTTGAGCAGGGGCTGGTGGCTGCCGAGATCGCCGCCGCCCTCGACTTGACCGCAGAGCAGGTCGCTCGGGTTGAGCAGGACATCGTCCGTAAGCAAAAAACGACCGCCTATCTGCGCAGCGCACCGTTGGGAGTAGAATAAAGTTATGAGATGGTCGCGGCTGTTGACATCCATTGCCCTGGCAGCTTTTCTAGTGCTTTCTCTGCCTGCGCCTCAAACCCGGGCGCAGATCGAAGGCATTGACCTGAGCCAGCCGGTCAACGTATCCCAATCCGGAGGAACGTTTGATCCCATCGCCGCGGTCGATAGTGACGGGGTCTTGCACGTGTCCTGGCGAGATTCAGACAACCGCTTTTTCTATACGCGCTCGACCAAAGATGGATGGCAGCAGCCGCTGTGGATCACCTATCCCTTCACCCACGCCTCGCTATTGGGGCTGCAAATCCCTGCGCCCACGTTGGTGGGCGGTCTTCATGGTCGCCTGGCCATGTTGTGGTTTGGCGAGAATAACGGCTTGCGTTCCAGCTCCATCTCTGCGGCGAGTCTCGGTACGAACACGGCCTGGACTGCGCCCTATCTGATCGCCAACTCGATCGAGGATTTTGATGTTGAGGTGGACGACAAGGGCGTTTTCCACATGGCTTACATTCAGGCGGCTGATTACACGTCCTCGAACGCCGGAGTTTATTACACCACTTCGTTCAACAACGGCGCCACCTGGAACATTCCAACCCTGGTGTACGGCTCTTCGTACTACATCCGCCGCTCGGAATTGGATGACGAAGATCCCCGCAACACCGTGGATCTGTCGGTGACCAACCTGGACGGCGAGACGGGGGTGTTCGTCACCTTTGATAACCTTGCCCGCAAGCGAGTCCTGTTCTCGCGTTTGCTGACCGACGGAAAACGTTGGGAAGAACCGGTGGAGGTGGATGGCCCGGCAACCTTGGGCGGCTCCACCGTCCCCTTCGCGATCAGCGTTTCAGCCACTCAGAAAAACGTGCTCATGACCTGGCAGGTTGGCCAACCTCAGGGCGTTTGTTTCAACTACTATGTGGTGTCGCAGGATGCAGGTGAAACCTGGAGCGAGCGCCAGCGTGCCAACCTTCCCTATGTGGACTGCGCCCAAGACCGGCGTTTGAAATCCGGTGTGAGTGATTACACCTTGCTGACCGACACGGTCAAAGGCCAGATGTACTTCACTGCCTGGAACGGCAAGGAATGGAGCCAAACGCAGTCCTGGCCCGAGTTGTTCGAGTTCGTGGACTCCGAAACGCTGAACAACGTCCGCCTGGATTGCCAGGTGCCGGTGTTCCTGCCTTCTCAGGCACTGGCTGTGGCGGGCTGTGACCAGGAAAGCGGGCAGGATATTTGGGTTTCGGGTCGTTCGTTGACCGATATCGACTCCTGGTTCTCCCAGGTAACCGGATGGCGGGTTGCGGAACAAATTCAATCAACCCAAAATAATCTTGAGCATATCAATATTGCGGTGGACAGCCAGGACGGCATCCACGCTTTATGGAGCCAGGTGGAAGACCCAGCCCCGGTGGCAGAGGGCACCGAGGCCACTGTGCTGACCAACGACGCCATCTATTACAGCTATTGGGGTGGCGGCAGTTGGACAAAACCATTGCCCATCTATTCGGCTCTTGAAGATTCCGTGGGCCGCATGACTGTAGATATTGGACAGGATGGCAAAATTTCACTGGTGTGGAAAGACGAGGCGGCCCGCAAGCTGCATTACACCTGGGCCGTAGCGGCCCGGGCCGGCAGCGCGCTGGAATGGGCGGCTTTGTCCGATTTGCCGGTGGACGAGATGACTGCCGACATGCCCGATCTGGTGGTAGACCCTTCCGGCACGCTCTTTGTGGTCTATGCCGTGCCGATTAATGAGAACCGCGGTATTTATCTGCTCTCCTCCTCAGACGGTGGCAAGAACTGGAGCGATCCCCAGATGATTCTGGACGGCGTTCAGGCCGGCCTCGAGGTTGTGCAAGAACCCATACTGCGTGCCGGTTTTGACGGTACCCTGCACCTGCTGGTGGGGGATGGAATGCTCAACGTCTCTGGCGTGATGAACCGGGCCCTGTACCTGCAATCGACGGATCGCGGGGCTACCTGGACCGAAGCGCAATCGATATCTTCCCGACGGGTGAAACATTACCGCCTGTTGACCGCTGCTCCCAACACGGTACACCGCATCTGGCAGGAAGAAAGTGAGCAGGGTGACGTGGTATACCATCAACTCTCGCTGGATGGTGGAGAAACCTGGAGCAGGGTGGGCCGCGTGCTCAATGGGACGGGTAACTTTTGGTTGGGCGACGTTGTGGCAGACAGCGCCGGACAATTGCACCTCTTCCGCGTGTCCAGCGACGCCCAGCAAATCCAAACGATCGATTACTGGAAGTGGGGCGGCGCCGATTGGATCGAAGTCGATAATTTTGTGGCCGGTCAAACAGAACTGAGCGGCGAGTATCCTGTCGCGGCAGCTGTGAACGGCTTGGGCGACCTGGCGGCGGTAACCATGCGCGGGCTCAACGAGCTGTCTGACCAGACGCAAGCCTACAAGTTGATGTTCACCCGCCGCACGATCCGCATTCCCGCGGTGCAGATCACCCCGGTGGCGCTCATGCCAGTGTCCTCGCCCACGCCGGAAGCGATGGCTGAGATTACTGAGACCGCCGCGCCCACGCCCACCACTGACCTGGCGGCGCTCGAGGCCCCACAGGGCGACCAGGGCGGTCTGAGCATGGCCCTGGCGGTAAGCATTGGCGCATCGCTGCTGGCTATCGGCCTCGGCTTAGGCGTCGTTTTCATTCGCGGAAAAAAACTGAAGTAACTCCGTAGATCGGTCATAAACCGGTTATTTCTACGGTTAAAAAGCTGTAAGGTTTGGGGCTTGTAAATCACGCTTCTTGCCTTTATAATGCAAATTGCCGATAGTTTAGAAAATTGATCTTATTAATGCTTGTTGTCGGCGCGAGCGTTTTTACGGGTGACCCTTCACTATCTACCCCTGAGGGAGCCCGTCGTCTATAAGGAAGTAAAAATGAAAATTGCAAAACAGCTTGCTGTTCTTGCAGTGCTGTGCCTGGCGATGTGGGGGGTAGGGGGATTGGTTCCACAAAGGTGGAGCGCCAGCGCACAGGATGGGGGGCCTGAAGATCCAACGCCGCAAGGCATGTCTCAAGAAGAAGAGTTGCCCGAGTTCCTGTGGGATGGGCCTGTCGAAACGGAATCGCTGGTATTGCCGTTGGCTGCGCCCAACGCTCAGAACGACACTACTCAGTGGCCGCAGTTGCAGAATGACGCCCAGCACACCGGCTATACCCCCGCTACCTTAGGCACCAATTTCTCAATCGTATGGAAGCGAGCCTTCCAGCCCGAAAAAATTCACCCGCAAGTGCAGGCCATCATCTATGGTGGCCGGGTCTTTGTGGGCACCGAGAGTGGCAACCTGTACGCCCTCAATGCGGCCAACGGAGCCCAGAATTGGGTCTTTACCGCGGGCGGGCCTATCCTCAACAGTGTGGCTGCCGGGGATAACCGGGTGTACTTTGGCTCCATGGATGGCGCTGTGTACGCCGTCAATCCTTCCACCGGGGCGCAGTTGTGGAAGAAGCAGCTTTCCACCCGCCTGGGCTTTTCCACCGCGCCGCTCCTGGCCGGGGGCAAAGTGCTCATCGGCGGGCGTAACGGCGTGTTCTATGCGCTCAACCCGTCCGACGGAGCCATCTCCTGGTCATTCCAGGCGGGCGGGCCCATCCTGATGACCGCCGCGGCCAACACCGCCGGTACCACCGTCTACTTCACCGCCATGGATATGCGTGTCTATGCGCGCAGCATTGCCAATGGCAACTCTGTATGGACCAGCGCCAAGGTTCCCGCCATGGCCTTCAAGGATTACTACCCGCTGGTTTGGAACGGCTATGTATACGTGCGGCCTTGGAACAAGGGTTACCTGGGCCCGGATACGCTCTCCGACCCGCCCAGCGCTTCGGCGCAGCAGGCTGTGCTGAATGCTTATAACCCCAGTACCATGCCCATCACCATGTTCCGCTTCAACGAAACCACTGGCGCTTTGGGCACGCCCACCATTCACTACTGGTACCAGACCATGAACGGCGGCTCAGCTCCACCCTGCGTCGACCGGAACGGCTACCTGGTCATGTCGGCGCCATTCCCCAATGACGACTTTTATATTGGCTGGGGGCGGTTGGATCCCAATGCGCGGGTGTTGGTGGACATGCTGGTGGAAGGAGGTTCCGATGAGGGCAGCGGCCACGGCGACGAGACCATGGCCACCACCTGCACCGGCAACTTGATCTTCACCATGCACTATCAGGAACAAAACGTCCAGTTCACTGGCGCATTTAACCTGAACAATAACACCTGGACCGAAGTTGACCTGGGCAAGTCGAACGCCGAGATGTTCAACAACACCCAGGGCGGCGGCGCCAATGCCGTATCGGTAGCCAACGGCTTGTTCTATCACATCAGCGTGTACGAGCTCATCGTGCGCTCTGCGAATTAAGGCAGGAGGCGCTTCGATGAAAAGAACCTTGCTTCAGTATATTTCAGTGTTAATGGTGCTGGCCCTGCTTTCCGGGCGTTCGGCCCAGGCACCCCAGCCGGTGCAGGCGCAAACAACGATCACCCCTTCGACGTGGCAAGCCGGCTCGGTGGGCTTGCGCCCTGTCCCCGACAATGACCTGCGTACTGCCGGGTTGGGCTTCATCGTCACTGCCGCGGGCTGGCCTTCCCTGTCCATGCAGGGCGGCGTGCAACCCTTCTGGGATGTCATGCTCGGCCCGGT
>JAEXTI010000522.1 GCA_023406965.1 Chloroflexota bacterium | reverse complement strand
CAGAAATTACAGCCAACGGCCAGAGCAGGCCGGGTTTGCGGGTCTTGTGGCGGAAGATCAATACCCCCGCCCAGCAGCCCCAGCACCCGCCAACCACGGCCAATGCTAAAAGCACGATTTCGGGGATGCGCGAGATGCGCGAACTGCCACCCTGGTCGCGGCGGCCGGTTGCCTTCACAAGGCGGGCCAGGTTTTTATCCAGGCCCCAGACTCCGAAGGCAATCAAGTTGATGAGGATGAGATAGGCCATACGTTACCCCTCCAGAATTTGATTCCACTCTGCCACATTCAAAAAACCATCGGCAGCGCCGCGCGCGCCGATTTTCCATGAGGCGAATACCACTGCCCTGCGCAGGGCCTCGTAAGGATCGCCCGATTGGAAGTAGGTGTGAACAAAGGCCGAGAAGAGCGCGTCTCCCGCGCCGATGGTGTTTACAACTGGGCGAGTGTGCGCGGCAGGGATGCGCTCGATAAAGTTGTCACGGCGGACGCACAGCAGCGCGCCCTCTTGGCCCAGACCGATGACGATAATCTCGGCGCCGTAGCGGCGGAAGATGCGCCGGGCCCAATCCTCGGGGGAGCAGGGCAGGCGCTCGTCGCTCATAAAAAGCACCTGGGCGGCGGCCATATAATCGGCATTGTATGGGTCGTCCAGGTCCGAGATGGCGTGCACATCGCTGGCTATGGGCTTCCCGGCGCGGTGGGCTTCTGCCAGGAAGGGCCGCGAGAAGTTAATGTTGCATAGCAGGCACGCGTCGCTATGTGCCAGGGCTTCAGAGAAGATTTCCGGTGGGTAAGCGCTCTCTTGAATATCCTTGAGGTCAACGTGGATTTGCCGGCGGCCTTGCGGGTCGTAAAGGATGACCGATTGGGGCGTTTCTTTCAAGGCTGGCAGCACGCGCCCGGAGGGAATTCCGTCATGCGCCAGGGCGCTGTTTACAACGAGCGCAGCCGGATCCTGGCCAATGAGGGAGAGGAAATCGACGGGGTTGCCCAGCACGGTGAGAGCTTTGGCCAGGTTGTAGCCCACACCGGAGACCGTGCTGTTGACGCCGAAGAAGGGGTAGGTAACCGGGTAGTAGGGCAGAGGAAAACCCTCTACGCGCAGGGTGGTCTCCAGGTTGATCAACCCGGCGACGAGAAAACGCGTCATGCGGTCACCGCCCCCAACCCCAGGCGGACGTTGATTCCGCCGTTGGAGAAAGCCAGGCGGGTGTCGAGGCGCAGGCTGGTTTGGCCGAGCAGGCGCGGGTCACTGCACAGGATGGCGACGTGCCAGTTGGGGCAGGCTGCGCGCAGCACGTTGCCCAGTTGGGCGTACAGGTTGCGCAGGTCCTTGCCCTCGCTGACACGCTGCCCGTAGGGCGGGTTGGTGACCACCCAGCCGGGGTCTGGCGGGGCCTGGATGGCGGAGACGGCCCGGCAGGTGAACTCGATGCAGTCAGCTACCCCGGCGCGCTCGGCGTTGGCTTGAGCCATGCGGATGGCTCCAGCGTCCCGGTCGGAGGCTTGCAGGATGGGCATGGAGCCAGGGCGGGCGGCTGCGGCAGCGCGTGCCATGCTGCGTTGCGCCTCCCAGGCGCGGGGGTCATAGCCGGGCCAATCCATGAAGGCAAAACGGCGGTCGATGCCTGGGGCGATGTTTTTGGCCAGCAGGGCGGCTTCGATGGGGATGGTACCCGAGCCGCAGAAGGGGTCGAGGAGGGGAGCGGCGGCATCCCAGCCGGAGGCTAGCAGCATGGCGGCAGCCAGGTTCTCGCGCAGGGGCGCCTTGGCGGTAGCCAGGCGGTAGCCGCGACGGTGGAGCAGGTCGCCGGATGAATCGATGCTGATGGTGCATTCATCATTGGTAAAGCGCACAATCACGCGTTGGGCAGGCGAACTGGGATCATCTTCGGCAGCCTTGAGCAGCGGGGGGACCTTGCCCAGGCGGTCGCCGATGGCTGCCAGAACGCGCTCGGCGACGGCGTTGGAATGGTACAGGCGCGATTTGTGGCAGGTGACCGCCAGGCTGACCGGCTGTCCGGGGACCAGGTAGCGGTTCCACTCCAGTTTAGAGGCCTTCTTGCGTAAATCGGGGAAGGTATCGGCGTAGAACTCGCCCAGGCGCACCAGCACCCGCCCGGCCGTGCGCAGGTGCAGGTTGGCGCGGTACAGGTCAGCCAGCCCACCCTGGAAGGTCACGCCGCCGGGTTCTTCGGCAGGAGAATTATCTTGAGCAGGTGGCAACAGACCCAGGGCGCGCAATTCCTGCGCGGCGAAGGCTTCCAGTCCGGGGGTAGCCGTGGCGAAGAAGGTGGTCATTGGGAACGCTTTCCGCCAGGCGCTTTGGTTGCCCCTGGCGCAGGTTTCTTAGCGGGCTGGTTACCGGCAGGGCCGCCGGTGAGCATATCTTTCTGGTGCTGCTTGCGGAGGGGGTCTTTTTCGACGTAAACCGGCTGGAGGGTGAAAGGGTCCAGACCGGTGTAATACATGAGGGTGGAGTAAGTGGAAGGGGTAGGGGTAAAGATTTGCACCTGCTCGGGGTGGATGCGCAACTTGCGCCCGACGAAATCCTTCATGCGGCGCATCTCGATCTCCGAGCAGCCTGGGTGAGCGGCGATCATGTAGTAGGTCAGGTATTGGTCCTTGCCGGCCTCGCAGGAAAGGCGCTCGTACAGTTCTTTGAAGCGCAGCAGCGAGGCACTGCCCGGTTTGCCCATCAGGTCGAGGACGCGCTCGTCGGTGTGCTCGGGGGCCACCTTCATCTGTCCCGAAACATGGTGGGCGGTGATCTCGCGCAGATAGGTCTCACCGCAAGCCGAGTCGGACAGAACCAGGTCGTAGCGGATGCCAGAAGCGACGAAGACCTTCTTAACGCCTTTCAGACGACCCACCTCGCGCAGCAGCTCCACCTGGGGGCGGTGGTCGGGTTTCATTAGCGGGCACAGGTTGGGATGCACGCAACGCTTGTCGGCGCAGACGCCTTTGGCCAGCTTCTTCTTGCATTCAAAGCCGTACATGTTGGCGGTGGGGCCGCCCAGGTCGGAGATATAGCCTTTGAATTTGGGGTGATGGGTAATGTTTTCGGCTTCGGCTATTATGGAAGCAGGGCTGCGCCAGCGGATGGTGCGGCCTTCGTGGACGGCGATGGCGCAGAAATTACACTCGCCGTAGCAGCCGCGGTGGGTGGAGATGGAGAAACGGATAGTCTCCAGGGCCTTGACCGGGCCAAGCTGTTCATAATAGGGGTGTTGGGCTCGCTCGTATTCCAGGGCGTAGACCGAGTCCAACTCGGACTGGGTCTGGTGCGGGGCGGGCGGATTTTGAATGAGATAACGGTCA
>JAEXTI010000484.1 GCA_023406965.1 Chloroflexota bacterium | reverse complement strand
CTGGTACAGCCAACCGACTCCGCTCCAACGGCCTGCCTGCCCGCTTTCGGCGCGCGCGCGCAAGCCCAGGTGGTGGAAATTCTGTCGCCCAACCGCATTCGCGTAGAAATTGACGGAAAAAAGCAGGAAGTGCTCTATTTGGGGGTTGAACTGGCCGGCCTTCCAGAACCCGCACTGGCTGCCAACCAGATTCTGGTCGAAGGCCAGACCGTAACCCTGGTAGCCGACTCGTATGACAACGATCCGCAGGGCACCCTGCTGCGCTATGTTCTGGTCGGGGAAACGCTGGTCAACTACAAACTCATCCGCGACGGAATGGCCATCACTGCCCTCAACCCGCCCGGCATCGCCTGCGACGCGACCTTTTTAGCCGCCGAGCGCGCTGCGCAAGCCGACAAAGTCGGTTTTTGGGCCTTGCCTGTGCCGAATTACGATCCTGCCGCCAGGGTGACCGCTGCCGCGCCGCCCTGTCCCTGCGATACCAGCTTCACTTGCGCCGATTTCACCCGCCAGGAGGCCGCTCAGGCCTGCTACAACGCCTGCGGAGATTACCGCAACGCCCTCATGGACTCCAACCACGATGGCATTGCCTGTGAGGAATTACCCTGATGACGACCCAACCGCCCTTAATTTTACTAACCAATGATGACGGGGTGTACTCGCCCGGGTTGCACGCCATGGCTGAAATTGCCGCCGGGCTGGGCGAAATTGTCATCGCCGCCCCTCGCGAACAGGCCACCGGCGCCAGCCGCAGCGTGCCCGCGTCCTCCGACGGGCGCATCGAAATTGTTCATCTCCCGATCAACGGCAGCCAACACCCCGCCTATGCGGTGGGCGGCGCCCCCGCCCAGGCCGTGCTTCATGCCGTGCTGGAGCTACTACCACGCCGCCCCGACCTGGTTATCTCTGGCATCAACTACGGCGAAAACGTCGGCAGTGGCATCACTCACTCCGGCACCGTGGGCGCCGCCATCGAAGCCGCCGCGCTTGGCATCCCTGCACTGGCAGCCTCCTTACAGTTGCTGACCGGGGAATATTATCATTATCAAGATCTGGATTTCTCCACAGCCGCCCACTTCACCGCGAAAATCGCCCGCCTGATGCTGGAAAACCCGCTTCCACCGGACGTGGATATTCTCAAAATTGATGTGCCTGCCGGCGCCACACTCGAAACGGCCTGGCAAATGACGCGCCAATCGCGCCTGAGATATTACGTTCCTTATGCCGTGCGCCCGGGCGGTCTGGGCGAACCGGGGAATATCAACGTTCAAATTCGGGTGGAACGCGATGAATCTGAGCCGGGAACAGATGTGCATGCGGTGTATTTCGACCAATGCATTTCCATCACTCCTTTGAGCATTGACCTGACTTCACGGGTCGATTTGGAGGCTCTGTCCAAGCAATTGCGGTTAAAATAGATCTACATGGACCTGAAGCGCGTCAGTGCAAGGCTTTTTCCACCCCCTGCCAGGGATGAAGACCTTCTCCGGCTGACAAGACTGTTGCTTTGGATCCAGGGGGCCCTCTTCGTAACGCTCCTCCTTGGGGCAGGTCTATCCATCCTAAACCATGAACCCGATAGCTACCCTGTCTTGCTGGTGGCAGCAGGAGTGGTGGCTTTAACCATGATCATCTCCCGCGTAGGACACCCCCGGCTGGCCAGTTTCCTATTCCTGCTGACCATGATCGTGGTGCAAACCAACCTTCTCCTAAAAGGGCAAGGTATTCACGACATCACCATGATGGCTTATGCCGTGGTGCTAATGGTCGCCAGCCTGCTCCTGGGGAACAAAGCCTTTGCGACAATCGTTGTAGCCAGCTTGCTATCCTTGGGGTTTGTGATCTACGGAGAGATAAATGGATTATGGACATCCTCCTTCAGCACATACACCGACTGGATCGATTTTGCTTACCTGAGCCTGATCATTTTCATGGCGGCGTTCATCGCCCGGCTTCTGTCCAGCAATCTTTTCGCCAGTTTACAACGAGCCCGCGAAAACGAGCAGAAATTGGCTATTTTGAACCGCCAGCTAGAAGAACAAGCCACGCAAATTCGCCTGGCTGAAAAACGCTGGTTTTCTTTGCTAGTTCAGGTTCCCAGTTGGATCCTGGAATTGGATTTAGATGGGAATATCTTGTTTGCCAACACAATCGATGAGGCTCAACGCAAGCGGGTTTTTGGAGCTCCATTATCAGCCTTCATGCCGGACATGCACCAGGAAGATATCAACGCAGCCATCGCCCAGTCACTCGCCACGGGTGAAACCATCACCCTCGAAGCTCCCGCCAGGACAGCCGATGGAACGATACGATGGTTCGCTTCGCGCCTGGCAGTGATTCAGGATGAAAACAACCCTCATGCTGTCCTGGTCGTCACCGACATCGACGAACGCAAAAAAGCCGAAGAAGAAATTTCCCGGTTGAACACCGAACTGGAGCAGCGCGTGCGAACGCGTACGGCCGAGTACGAAGCCGCCAATCGCGAGCTAGAATCTTTTGCCTACTCCGTCTCGCACGATTTGCGCGCCCCGCTGCGGGCCATCAATGGCTTCAGCCAAATCCTCGCAGATGAATACAGTGCAACGCTGGATGAAACCGGCCAGGACCACCTGGCGCGTATCCGTGCCGCCACGCTGCGCATGGGCGGATTGATCGATGACTTGCTTAACCTCTCGCGAGTGACTCGCAGCGAGTTAAAGCGGGTGCGCGTGAACTTGAGCGAAGTGGCCCTGGAGATTGCGGACAACCTGCACCGTGCCTACCCCGAACGAACTGTTGAAGTGCATATTCATCCCGATATGGCCGCCGAAGTGGACGCGAGCCTGGTACGCATCATCCTTGAGAACCTGCTGAATAATGCCTGGAAGTTCACTGCTCACAGCCCACAAGCCAGGGTCGAGTTTGGGCGAACGGTGGAAGAAAGTGAGTTCGTCTATTTTGTTTCCGACAACGGCGCGGGGTTCAACATGGCGTACGCCGACAAATTGTTTGGACCCTTCCAGCGCTTGCATGCCCCCGGTGAGTTTGAAGGCACGGGCATTGGGCTGGCCACCGTGCAGCGCATCGTCCATCGCCACGGGGGACGGATTTGGGCGCGCGGGAAGGAAGGCGCAGGCGCCACGTTTTTCTTCACCCTGGAGTAAATTCCGAAATATAAGATATGTGTGGGTGCTTTGCACCCACACATATCTTATATTTCGGTCTTTCTTGCCTCTACAGGAGCAGCTACAACTCGGTGTGACGGAAAATTACAACCGGTTGACAAAGCGTTCCATCCGGCGCAGTGCTTCTTCGATCTTGTCGTAGGAGGTGGCGTAGGAACAGCGAATAAAGCCTTCTCCACCTTTGCCAAAGCCCGATCCAGGCACAGCCGCCACGTGCTCTTCTTCGAGCAAACGGGTGGAAAATGCGTTGTCATCCAGGCCGGTCACCGACACCTTCGGGAAGGCATAGAACGCGCCTCGCGGCTCAAAGGTCGGCAAGCCAATCTGGTTCAAGCCATCCACAATCAGGCGGCGGCGGCGGTCATATTCAGCCGCCATCTTCGCCACATGCTCCTCGCCATCCCGTAAGGCGACAATCGCCGCCATTTGCGCGGTGGTGGAGGCGCACATGACCGTGTACTGGTGCACCCGCAGCAAGCCGGTGATCAATTCAGCCGGGGCCGCCGCGTAACCGATGCGCCAGCCGGTCATAGCATAATCTTTGGAAAATCCACCCAGCAGGATGGTGCGTTTCTGCATTCCGGGCAGCGCCGGGAAGCAAATATGCTTCTGACCGTAGACCAACCGGTCATAGATTTCATCCGACAAAACAATCAAGTCGTGCTCTTCCGCCAGGCGCGCAATCTCCAGCAAGGTTTCGCGCGAGGCCACCGCGCCGGTGGGATTGCTGGGGAAGCCCATTAAGATGGCCTTGGTGCGCGGGGTGATGGCTGCTTCCACATCTTTCGGGTCTACCTCAAAATTGTTTTCCATGCGGCAAGCCACTTCCACCGGCACGCCCCCCGCCAGGAAAACCTCGGCCTGATAAGAAACAAAACAGGGGGTGAGGATGATCACCTCATCGCCGGGATTGAGCAAGGCAGTGGAAGCCAGGTAGAGCGCTTCGGAACCACCTACGGTGATGACAAGCTGGTCCGGTTCGTAATGCACGTTGTACAACCGCTCGAGATGGGCTGAAAGGGTTTGGCGCAGTTCAAGCACGCCCACATTGGAAGTGTAGTGGGTCTCACCGGACAAAAGCGAACGCACACCGGCGTCTACAATAGGCTTGGGGGTATCGAAATCCGGCTCGCCGATGCCCAACGAAATAATATCTTTCATGGTCGCGGCGATATCGAAAAACTTGCGGATGGCCGACGGTTTGAGACTGGCGGCGCGTTGCGATAAATAAGATTTGGTCATGACGGCTTCTCCTTCATCCGGCGGCTGTGAATGGGCCGCGTTATTGCGTTTCGATAACCCACCGATCTTCTTCTAAATCATACTCCAATTTGAAACGGGCGCCACCAGCGCAGCGAACCCAAAACACCTTTCCGTTCGGGGTGCGGGCCTGGTGTTCAACTTCCTCAACTTCCAGCCGCTGCCCGTTCCAGTGCAAGGCTTTCGGGCGTTCAGCGTACTCACTCCCCGAATAGCACTCGACTAGCGCACCGCCCACGATTGATCTCCGAGGTTCAGGCGCAGTGCCTGTCCCGAGAGGCTGACGTTACGGCCCAACAACGAATCTTCCAGGGCGATGTCTTGAATGTGGGTACCTTCGCCAACGATGGAGTTGGAAACGATGGCGCGCTTCAACTCGCAGTCGGCGTCGATGGAAACGTACGGACCAATCACCGAGTTCTCTATATGCGCCGACTCATGGATGAACACCGGCGGGACAATGGTAACTCCGGGGCGGTCCACCTGCGCGGTGTTGTCGTGACCGTGCTCCAGCAGATAGCGATTGGTATCCAGGGTTGATTCCACCGTACCGGCATCCAGCCACACCTCGACCATTTCGGTGCGCATTTTGGCGCCCTGCTCGAGCATGATGTTGACCGCGTCGGCCAGGAAAAACTCGTTCTTGAGAGTCACGTTGCGGTTCATCTGCCCTTCAATCGCATTCAGCAGCGTTTCAGCGCTGCGGAAGTAGTAAAAGCCCACCACCACCAGGTTGTTGCGGGTGTCTTCGGGCTTTTCGATCAGGCGTCTGACCAGACCGCCGCCGTTTAATTCCGCCACGCCGAAGCGGCGCGGGTCGGGGACCGCTTTCACCCAGGCCACCGCGTCGGCAGTTTCGTTCTCCAAAAAGGAAAAATCTGTCTCGACCAGAGTATCCGAAAAAGCCATCAGCATCGGCCCGGTCAAGTGCTCGCGAGCCAAATAGAGGGCATCGGACTGCCCGCGCATTTCATGCTGGAGCACAAAATGCACTTTCTTTTCGGGATGGTACTCCTCCATGAACTCGCGTGTCTGCTGCTCGCCGTTTGGACCCACAATAAAGATATATTCCACATCAAAATCGGCCGGCACCGTATTGAATTGATCCAAAACGTAATCCAAAACAGTCCGCCCGGCCAGCGAGATGAGCGGTTTGGGTTTGCTCCAGGTGTGCGGGCGCATACGCGTGCCCAATCCAGCCATCGGGACTGCAATTTTGAGTGTTTTACGAGACATTCTGTTCCTTACCCCTCGAACTCAGGATAATTCCGGGGCACGTTTGTGCCAGCCGGTGGTTAACTGATAGGCATGGGCTGTTTTTAACAGCACCTCTTCTTTGAAGTGCGCCCCCATCAACTGCATCCCAATAGGCAAACCGCGACCATCGAAGCCAACCGGGAACGACAGACCTGGCACACCCGCCAGGTTGGCCGGCAGCGTGAACACGTCCTCCAGGTACATCGCCAGCGGATCGTCGGTATGCTCGCCCAGACGGAAGGCCGTGCTGGGGGCGACCGGGCAGGCGATCACATCCACATCCTGGAAGGCCTTGAGGAAATCCTGGCGGATGAGCGTGCGCACCTTTTGGGCCTGACCATAATAGGCGTCATAGTAGCCCGCCGAGAGAGCATAGGTGCCCAGCATGATGCGCCGTTTTACCTCTGCGCCCAGACCAACCCCGCGCGACTTGTTGAACAAGTCCCACAAGGATTGAGAGGGCTCTCGCAGGCCAAAGCGCACCCCATCATAACGTGCCAGGTTGGCCGATGCCTCGGCTGGGGCAATCAGGTAATACACCGGCAGGGCGTATTCCGTGTGAGGCAAACTCACCGGCTGAGCCACCGCCCCCAGCGCTTCCAACTGCGCAATGGCAGCCCGCACGCCAGCCTCTACCTCCGGCTGCATCCCGGCGATGAAATATTCATCGGGTACGCCCACCCTTAAACCCTTCAAATCCGTAGAGCGGCTCAATTGAATATCCGGCGCGCACAGGTTGCTGCTGGTCGAATCATGCGGATCGTAACCGGCCATTTGGTTGAACAACAGGGTCACCTCGGCGGCACTGGCGGCAAAAGCGCCCACCGAATCCAGCGAAGAACCGTAAGCCACCAGCCCGTAGCGTGAGACTCGCCCGTAGGTGGGCTTCAAGCCGGTGATGCCGCAGTAGGCGGCAGGCTGGCGGATACTCCCTCCCGTATCCGAACCGGTGGCAGCCGGAACCAGGCGCGCCGCCACAGCCGCGGCGCTGCCGCCGCTGGAGCCGCCCGGCACTCGCTCCAGATCCCAGGGGTTGTGCGTGGGGCCATAGGCAGAGTTTTCGGTGGAAGAACCCATCGCATATTCATCGGTGTTGCTCTTGCCCACCACCACCACACCCGCATCCAGCAATCGCTGAACTGCGGTGGCTGTGTAGGGGGGCACAAAATTCTCCAGAATCTTCGAACCGCAGGTGCAGCGAACATCTGCCAGGCAGAGCACATCCTTGATCATCACCGGCAAACCCAACAAGGCTGGGAGCGCCAACGCTGCGGAAGGGTCAGCCTGCCGCGATTCGCGGTAGCGCCGGTCGGCTTCGTCCGCCTGGCGCAAGGCCAGCTCGGGGGTATAGGTGATAAGGGTATGCAAGCGGGGCTCAAAGCGCTCGATGCGCGCCAGACAAGCTTCGGTCAGTTCGCGGCTGGTGAAGTCTGCGCGGCGCAGCCCGGCCAGCATCTCCGTGATGGTCATGGTTTCCGGTGTCAGGCTCATGGCTTACTCCAGCACCGGGGGCACGCGGAATTGATTATCTTCGCGCTGGGGGGCATTGCGCAACACGGTGTCCACAGCAAGCCCCTCCACAGGTTCGTCGGCGCGCAACGGGGCAGCATCGAGGACTGCGCCGGCGGTGGGCGCAATACGGCTGGTATCAAGAGATTGAAGCCTGACCGCATAATCCAAAATTGCAGAAAGCTGCTGGCGGTAGCGGGCCAGTTCTTCGGGGCTTAACTCCAGACGGGCCAGGTGAGCGATGTGTTCAACTTCGGCTTGGGTGAGACTCATGGGATCGATTATAAATGAATACCTGTGGATCGGGGATAATCAACGCCCACTAAAAAAGTCGGCGTACCAGCGGATATAGAACTCCATGTGCGCAGTCCAGTAATCATCATCATGAAGCCCCTGGAACAGGTACCAATCGTGAGCAACTCCGGACTGGTCAAGAGCCGTTTCAAATTCCACGGCGCTATAAAGATAACGGTCATGCTCTCCGCTGTCCACGTAAAAACGCGGCACCGAACCCTCGGGGATGGCAGCCAGCGTGGCAGGAAGGCGAAAAGCCTCACCATAAAACGCCGCCAGGCTATGCGCGCCCACCGCCCCAAACACATCGGCATTGCGCAAGGCCACATGCACTGCCCAACCCGCTCCGCGGGAAATTCCGCCAATGGCCCGGCAGCTTGCGTCGG